>NZ_JAVFVX010000460.1:0-418 GCF_033441795.1 Streptomyces sp. ADMS
CCAACGACCTCACCCAGACCACCTGGGGCTTCTCCCGCGACGACGTCGAGGCGGCCTTCTTCTCCGCCTACCTCGACAAGGGGATCTTCGCCACCTCCCCCTTCGAGACCCTCGACCGCGACGGAGTGGGCCGACTGGTCCGGATCGCGGTCGACGAGGGCCGCGCCGCACGCCCCGACCTGAAGATCGGCGTCTGCGGCGAGCACGGCGGCGATCCCGAATCCGTCCACTTCTTCCACGCCGCGGGACTGGACTACGTCTCCTGCTCGCCGTTCCGCGTCCCCGTCGCACGGCTGGAGGCCGGACGGGCCGCGCTTCCCGAGACCGGAACGAGTGACAGCAGGTGACAAGCAAGGAGGTGGTCGGCATGGCCCGCATCGTCGGTGAAGTGATGACCTGTGACGTCGTCGAGGCGCGC
>NZ_JAVFVX010000461.1:0-412 GCF_033441795.1 Streptomyces sp. ADMS
CGAAGAACTGGGGCCCGCTGAGCCTCTACCCGCCCGGCACGTTCAGCGGCGCACGGTGCAGGGCCGAGGACGTGCCCGCACGAGAACGCGCCGAACTCGCCTCCCGATGCTGCCAGTTGCGCTCCGTCGCGCCGCGCGTCCGGGTCCCCGTGCGGCTGACCTTCGCCGAACACGAGGCGTGGTGGCGGCAGGACGGCGACACCCTGGTCGACCTGGCCGCACAGTTCGCCGCCGCCCCTCGCGTCACCGTCGACCGCCAGCCGGACGCCGGCCACAACATCAGCCTGGGCTGGGCCGCCCGCTCGTACCATCTGCGCGCACTGGCGTTTCTGGAAAGCTGCCTGGTTCCCCGCGAGACGACCCACGCCGAACGGTCTGCGGCTGTGTCCACGACGAAGGCGACGTAGACGAC
>NZ_JAVFVX010000462.1:0-401 GCF_033441795.1 Streptomyces sp. ADMS
CCAGCCGTGAACGGCTGCGTGGAGGATCGCCTCCTCCACCGAGGCTTCGCCGCTGTGGACCGATGCGATGGCGTTGCCGACGACCACCCGGAGCACGGCGTTGTCGGGCGAAGGGAACGGAGGGGACGGCATCGGCGAGTCGGTCGTCATGGCCGCAGCCTACGGGCGGACCCGGCCGCAGGTCAGCCGGATGCGGCGCTGTCGTGCTGAGCGGTGCCGTGCAGGTCGCTACGGAACCCCCGGCCGACGGGCTGCCAGCCCTGGAAGGTGGCCGGCCTCCATCGCGGCCGGTCCGGCACGTTGGTGTCGTCGGGCTCGGGCAGGCTGCCCCGGCTCTTGCGGCTGCGGGCTGCTCGGACGCTGATGCCCAGGTGGGCGGCGACCTCCGGGTACCCCCAGAG
>NZ_JAVFVX010000463.1:0-401 GCF_033441795.1 Streptomyces sp. ADMS
CCAGCCGTGAACGGCTGCGTGGAGGATCGCCTCCTCCACCGAGGCTTCGCCGCTGCGGACCGATGCGATGGCGTTGCCGACGACCACCCGGAGCACGGCGTTGTCGGGGGAAGGGAACGGCGGGGACGGCATCGGCGAGTCGGTCGTCATGGCCGCAGCCTACGGGCGGGCCCGACCGCCGGTCAGCCGGATGCGGCGCTGTCGTGCCGAGCGGTGCCGTGCAGGTCGCTACGGAACCCCCGGCCGACGGGGTTCCAGCCCTGGAAGGTGGCCGGCCTCCATCGCGGCCGGTCCGGCACGCTGGTGTCGTCGGGCTCGGGCAGGCTGCCCCGGCTCTTGCGGCTGTGGGCTGCTCGGACGCTGATGCCCAGGTGGGCGGCGACCTCCGGGTACCCCCAGAG
>NZ_JAVFVX010000464.1:0-398 GCF_033441795.1 Streptomyces sp. ADMS
GGAAAGTGATCCCCGACGCGACGACCAGCACGACCGCGAAGAGGTCCGTGAACTGCGCCCCCAGCTGCCGCCACACGGGGCGGCGCCTCGTACGCGGCATTTCGTTGGCCCCGTACCGCTCCAAGCCCGCCCGTGCCCGATCCGCCGGCAAGCCGCGCCGTGAGGTGCCCAGATCGGTGAACACCTCACCGGCGGTGAGTTCCCGTACCGGAGGAAGCGGACCGGAAGCGGACGTGGCGTCGACCGCCGCGTCCGTCCCTCCGCCTGGTACCAGTGGGTCCGTACCGGTGCGCATCATCCGAACCCGTACGGTGCCGAGCTCCTCGGTTCCGGCGGAGCCGGTCGGATCGCGCGGAGGGCCTTGCGTGAGGCTTCCATCACGGACTCCAGTGAGTTCG
>NZ_JAVFVX010000465.1:0-398 GCF_033441795.1 Streptomyces sp. ADMS
GGAAAGTGATCCCCGACGCGACGACCAGCACGACCGCGAAGAGGTCCGTGAACTGTGCCCCCAGCTGCCGCCACACAGGGCGGCGCTTGGTACGTGGCATCTCGTTGGCCGCGTACCGCTCCAGCCCCGCCCGTGCCCGATCCGCCGGCAAGCCGCGCCGTGAGGTGCCCAGCGCGGCGAACACCTCACCGGCGGCGAGTTCCCGTACCGGAGGAAGCGGACCGGAACCGGACGTGGCCTCGACCGCCGCGTCCGATCCTCCGCCTGGCACCAGCGGGTCCGCACCGGTGCGCATCATCCGAACCCGTACGGTGCCGAGCTCCTCGGTTCCGGCAGAACCGGGCGGATCGCGCGGAGGGCCTTGCGTGAGGCTTCCATCACGGACTCCAGTGAGTTCG
>NZ_JAVFVX010000466.1:0-396 GCF_033441795.1 Streptomyces sp. ADMS
GCGAATTATGGAGGTGTCGTGATGGACCCGGTCGTCGTGGGAGTGGACGGCTCGCCGTCGAGCCTCGACGCGGTGGAGGTCGCGGCACGTGAGGCCGGACTGCGCGGCGTGGGACTGCGGCTGGTGCACGCCTTCGGGTGGCCGTCGATGCATCTGCCGCCCGGCGGACCCCCGTGGAATCCGGCGATGGCGGGGGTGCGGGAGTTGGTGGACGGCACGCTGATCGAGGCTGAGGAGCGTGCCCGCAGAGCCGTACCGCAGGTGGATGTGACGCGTGCGGTCAACGTCGGCGAGCCGCTGATGGTCCTGGAGATCGAGTCGCGGACCGCCTCGCTCGTCGTGGTCGGCAGCCGGGGCCTCGGGGCGTTCGGCAGCCTGCTGCTCGGTTCCACCGCC
>NZ_JAVFVX010000467.1:0-392 GCF_033441795.1 Streptomyces sp. ADMS
TGCGGACGAGGGTCGGGCGGGAGGCAGGGCGGGACGTACGGCTGAAGCTGACGGCAGCGCGGCTGGGGTCGTGCGCCGTGCGGTCGGCGAGACCGCGAGAGCGGCGGCGACTCGGGGCGCCGCCTGTTCTTCCGGGGCGACTCGGTCCACCCGGGCCTGGACCCTGTCGGGGTGGTCGGGGTGGTCGGGGTGGTCGGTGTGCCGGTCGGCTAGGTCGCCGCGCATGGACCGAATTTCGAGCGCGTAGGAGTCGAGCTTCTTGGTGATGTAGCGCAGGCGGTTCGCGTAGTGGGGATCGGCGGGTGCGCCCAGGCCCTCCCACCAGTCGGCCGTCGTGTTGAGGGACTCGACGACGCGCTGGAGAACGCCGTCACCGGGAGCGGTCAGCTCGC
>NZ_JAVFVX010000468.1:0-390 GCF_033441795.1 Streptomyces sp. ADMS
GAGTTCGTCGGCGTAGTGCCAGCCTTCGGAGTTGCGGATCTCGCGGGCTCGTTCCTCGTAGAGCTCCCGCGACCCGGGCATGGAGCCCTCCATGAGCGCGAGGACCTGATCCCACTCGTGGCGGATCTCGTCCGCCCGCGCCAGTACGGAGTCGATGCCCCGCAGGCGCAGCAGGTCGGCGCTGATCGCGCTGTCAAGGTAGTCGGCCGGTTGTGCGGTTGCCCGTACACCGGCGAGGACTTCGGGGCCGTGGGTCAGAAAGGTCTCGACGTGCTCCCAGGCGGCGGCGTCCCGGGTCACCTTGCCGTCGGCGTACCCGGTTTCGTCGACGGGCCAGCCGTCTTCGTCGCAGTACGAGTCCGAGACGGCATCCCATCGGTCTGACGCCTG
>NZ_JAVFVX010000469.1:0-390 GCF_033441795.1 Streptomyces sp. ADMS
CGGGGCGCGGTGTGCGACCGCCAGGTCGATCACGTGCCGCCGGTAGTTGGCGCCGGACTGGAAGATCTGCCGGGGCTCGACGGGAGCGTGCACTGCCAGGTCCGCCAACGGTCGCCAGCCGCGCGTCGGGTCCCCGGCGAGGGTGTGCAGCCGCGGCAGCTCCTCGTCCCAGCGCTCCAGGAGCGTGAGCGTGGTCAACGCGGGGTCGTCCAGTGCCGTGCGCAGGTCGAGCGCTCGGCCCTCCGGCGTCACGAGGCCCGGGAACCTGGTCTCGCCCGGTGCCGAAAGGGTGCCGATGGCGAACGGTCCGGAGAAGGGGGTGAAGGGTGCCGACGCGGCTGCGGATGTCACGGAGATGTCCTCCCGATTGCGGTGCCACTAATCTGGCCC
>NZ_JAVFVX010000046.1:0-63341 GCF_033441795.1 Streptomyces sp. ADMS
CTCCCCCTTGGAGCTGGCCGCTTAGAAGATCTCCACAGTCCGAGGGGATTGACAAACCCTGGCAGCAGACAATCGTGGATGCGCATCCCTGGGATTTCGTCCGCGGTCTCGTCCACTCCGACGGTTGCCGCATCACCAACTGGACGACTCGTTTGGTCGCCGGTGAACGCAAGCGCTACGAGTATCCGCGGTACTTCTTCACCAACGTGTCCGACGACATCCGCCAGCTCTACACCGACACCCTCCACAAGCTGGGCATCGAGTGGACGCACTGCACCCGAAACGGCAACCCATACAACATCTCCGTCGCCCGCAAAGCCTCCGTAGCCCTCATGGACACCCACGTGGGCCCCAAGCACTGAACCGAAAGGGTCCCCTCCACCCGGGTGGGGCCCGCCAGTGGACGCCTACTTGGGACTGTCGTCCTCCCCGACGTGGTGCACCCGCACCAGGTTGGTGGACCCGGAGACCCCAAGCGGCGAGCCGGCCGTGATCACGACCACGTCCCCCTTCTGACACCGCCCGTACTTCAGCAGCAGCTCGTCCACCTGGTCCACCATCGCGTCCGTCGAGTCGGCATGCGGGCCCAGGAACGCCTCCACGCCCCACGTCAGAGTCAGCTGGGACCGCGTCGCCGGGTCCGGGGTGAAGGCCAGGAGCGGGATCGGGGACCTGTACCGCGACAGTCGCTTCACCGTGTCGCCGCTCTGCGTGAACGCCACCAGGAACTTCGCGCCGAGGAAGTCGCCCATCTCCGCCGCCGCACGGGCCACCGCACCGCCCTGCGTGCGGGGCTTGTTGCGCTCCGTCAGGGGAGGGAGACCCTTGGCCAGAATATCCTCCTCGGCCGCCTCCACGATCTTCGCCATCGTGCGGACCGTCTCGATCGCGTACTTGCCCACGCTCGTCTCGCCGGACAGCATCACCGCGTCCGTGCCGTCGATCACCGCGTTCGCCACATCGCTCGCCTCCGCCCTGGTCGGGCGCGAGTTCTCGATCATCGAGTCCAGCATCTGCGTGGCGACGATGACCGGTTTGGCGTTGCGCTTCGCCAGTTTGATCGCGCGCTTCTGGACGATCGGGACCTGCTCCAGGGGCATTTCGACGCCGAGGTCGCCGCGGGCGACCATGATGCCGTCGAAGGCGGCGACGATGTCGTCGATCGCGTCGACGGCCTGGGGTTTCTCGACCTTGGCGATGACCGGGAGGCGGCGGCGCTCCTCGTCCATGATGCGGTGGACGTCCTCGATGTCGCGTCCGCTGCGTACGAAGGAGAGGGCGATGACGTCGAAGCCGGTGCGCAGCGCCCAGCGCAGGTCTGCTTCGTCCTTGTCGGAGAGGGCGGGGACCGACACCGCTACGCCGGGGAGGTTGAGGCCTTTGTGGTCGGAGATCACTCCGCCTTCGACGACCTTGGTGTGGACGCGGGGTCCGTCGACGGCGGTGACTTCGAGGCAGACCTTGCCGTCGTCGACGAGGATGCGTTCGCCGGGGGTGACGTCGGTGGCGAGGCCGGCGTAGGTGGTTCCGCAGGTGTGCTGGGTGCCTTCGACGCCTTCTTCGACGGTGATGGTGAAGCTGTCGCCGCGTTCGAGGAGTACGGGGCCTTCGGTGAAGCGGCCGAGTCGGATCTTCGGGCCTTGAAGGTCGGCGAGAAGTCCGATGCTGCGGCCGGTCTCGTCGGCGGCCTTGCGGACACGCTGGTAACGCTCCTCGTGTTCGGCGTGGGTGCCGTGGCTGAGGTTGAATCGGGCTACGTCCATTCCGGCGTCGACCAGTGCTTTGATCTGGTCGTACGAGTCGGTGGCGGGGCCCAGGGTACAGACGATCTTTGCTCGACGCATGTTTCGAGCGTAGGCCTTACCGGTGGGTAGGGAATTGGCCCCGCATGACTACTCAACAACCTTTGCGTGAAGGATTATTGACAACTGTTGAATTGTGCGTAGGGCTGCTCCGATGAGCATTTCGGCAATCGGGATCAGAGCTCTGGCGGCACCATCGTGAAGCGGGCGTTCACCTGTGCGTAGACCTGTTGCCGCTGCGGTTCGAGGTCGAGTGGTGCCGCTTCGTCCGCGACCTCGGCACCGGCGAAGGCCGCGCGGCGCAGGGAGCGTGACTGGACCTCGTACCCCATGGGCTGTGCGGCCTCCGCGCCGACGTCCGCCAATTCCACCAGCGCCGCCAACGATGTCCCCAATGCCTCGGCGTATTCGCGGGCTCGTTGTACCGCTTCTCGTACCGCTTGTCGGCGGGCGTCGCGGTGGGCCGGGGAGTCGGGGCGCAGAGTCCACCAGGGGCCGTCGACGCGGGTGAGGTCCAGGTCGGCCAGGCGGCTGGTGAGTTCGCCGAGGGCGGTGAAGTCGGTGAGTTCGGCGGTGATGTGCACGTGCCCCTGGTAGGCGCGGACGCGTTCTCCGCGGCCGTGTTTGGTGAGTTCCGGGGCGATGGAGAAGGTTCCGGTTTCCAGGCGTTCCACTGCGTCGCCGTACGTTTTGACCAGGTCGAGGATGGTGGCGTTGCGGCGGGTGAGGTCGTCGAGGGCTGTGCGGCGGTCCGTGCCCCGTGCGCTGACGGTGATGCCGATGCGGGCGATTTCGGGGTCGACTTCGAGGTGGGCTTCGCCTCGGACGGCGATGCGGGGGGCGTCGGGGGTGCCGTAAGGGACCGCTGTTTGGTGCTCCGGGGTGGAGGTCATACGTCCCACTCTGTCACCCATAGGGCGGTTGCGGGCCCGGTTCCGGTCTCTGCCGGTCATCAGATCGAAACCTTTGGGGGGTGTTGCCGCCGGTCGTGCGCGGGTCAGAATCTACGCGCGTCGTTGACCATTCCCCGAGGAGCTCGCAACATGCCGTTGAACCGTCGGAAGTTCTTGGAGAAGTCTGCTGTGACCGGGGCGGGGGTTGCTCTGACCAGTGCTGTCGCGGCTCCGGCGGCGCGGGCCGCGGAGGCGAAGAAGCCCGGGAAGCCGGTGAAGCGGTACTCCCTGACCGTGATGGGCACGACCGATCTGCACGGGCACATCTTCAACTGGGACTATTTCAAGGACGCGGAGTACTCCGACGCGCAGGGCAACGCGCAGGGGCTGGCCCGTATCTCGACGCTGGTGGAGCAGGTCCGCAGGGAGAAGGGGCGTGGCAACACGCTGCTGCTCGACGCGGGCGACACGATTCAGGGCACCCCGCTGACGTACTACTACGCGAAGGTGGACCCGATCACCGCGGAGGGCGGTCCGGTTCACCCGATGGCGCAGGCGATGAATGCCATCGGGTACGACGCGGTGGCGTTGGGCAACCACGAGTTCAATTACGGCATCGAGACGCTGCGCAAGTTCGAGTCGCAGTGCCGTTTCCCGCTGCTGGGTGCGAACGCGCTGGACGCGAAGACGCTGAAGCCGGCGTTTCCTCCGTATTTCATGAAGACGTTCCGGGTGAAGGGTGCTCCGCCGGTCAAGGTGGCTGTGCTGGGGCTGACGAACCCGGGTATCGCGATCTGGGACAAGGCGTATGTGCAGGGGAAGCTGACGTTCCCGGGTCTGGAGGAGCAGGCGGCGAAGTGGGTGCCGAAGCTGCGTTCGATGGGCGCGGACGTGGTGGTCGTGTCGGCGCACTCGGGGTCTTCGGGTACTTCTTCGTACGGTGACCAGCTGCCGTACATCGAGAACTCGGCGGCGCTGGTGGCGCAGCAGGTGCCGGGTATCGACGCGATTCTCGTGGGGCACGCGCATACGGAGATCGCCGAGTTGAAGGTCACGAACACGGCGACGGGCAGGACGGTGGTGTTGTCGGAGCCGCTGGCGTACGCGGAGCGGTTGTCGTTGTTCGACATCGAGCTGGTTTTCGAGAAGGGCGAGTGGGCTGTCGAGTCGGTCGCGGCGACGGTGCGTGACTCGAAGACGGTCGCGGACGATCCGAAGATCACCAAGCTGTTGAAGGACGAGCACGACGTTGTCGTGGCGTACGTCAACCAGGTGGTCGGTACGGCGACGGACACGCTCACGACGGTGGAGGCGCGTTACAAGGACGCTCCGATCATCGACCTGATCACGACGGTCCAGGAGGACGTGGTGAAGGCGGCCCTGGTGGGGACGTCCTATGCGTCGCTGCCGGTGATCGCGCAGGCGTCGCCGTTCTCGCGGACGTCGGAGATCCCGGCCGGTGAGGTGACGATCCGGGATCTGTCGAGTCTGTATGTGTTCGACAACACGCTGGTGGCGAAGCTGATGACGGGTGCGCAGGTGCGGGCGTACCTGGAGTACTCGGCGCAGTATTTTGTGCAGACGGCGGTGGACGCGGCTGTTGACGTCGACAAGTTGACGAACGCGGGGAACCGGCCGGACTACAACTACGACTACGTGTCGGGGCTGACGTACGACATCGACATCGCGCGGGCGGCGGGTTCGCGGATCAGGAACCTGTCGTACAACGGTGTCGCGCTGGATGATGCCCAGCAGTTCGTGTTCGCGGTGAACAACTACCGTGCCAACGGTGGTGGGGCGTTCCCGCATGTGGCGTCTGCGCAGGAGTTGTGGTCGGAGTCGACGGAGATCCGTACGCGGATCTCCGAGTGGGTGACTGCGAAGGGTGTGCTGGATCCGCAGGAGTTCGCGTCGGTGGACTGGAGGTTGACGCGCGACGGTACGCCGGTGTTCTAGTCACCGGTTTCCGGTGGGCGGCGGGTTGCCTCAGATTCCGTCGACGAGGGGGGTCAGCACTTGGTGCTGGCCCTTTTCTCGTTCCTGGCTCTGCCGGGGGGTCGGGACGGCGGGCAGTGGTTGTTCGAGGCCGAAGGTGGTGAAGGCGGTTCTGGTCGGCTGCGGGTAAGGGGTTTTGCCGGTGAGTGAGTTGAGGATGGCGGCGCTGCGCCAGGCGACGAGGCCGAGGTCGGGTGTGCCTACGCCGTGGGTGTGTAGTTCGGCGTTCTGGACGTAGACGTGGCTGCCGGAGCCGCTGATGGCGGGGTCGAGGTCGAGTCTGAAGTGTTCGTCGATGCGGGGGCGTTGGGCGTTGTCGCGGCGGAGGTAGGGGTCGAGGCCGGCGAGGACGCGGTCGAGGGGGCGGTCGCGGTAGCCGGTGGCGAGGACGACGGCGTCGGTGGTGAGGCGGGAGCGGGTGCCCTGCTGGGTGTGTTCGAGGTGGAGTTCGACTTTGGTGGTGGCGACGCGGCCGGCGGTGCGGACGTGGACGCCGGGGGTGAGGACGGCTTCGGGCCAGCCGCCGTGGAGGGTGCGGTGGTAGAGCTCGTCGTGGATGGCGGCGATGGTGTCGGCGCCGATGCCTTTGTGGAGTTGCCACTGGGAGGCGACGAGGCGGTCGCGTACGGGTTCGGGGAGGGCGTGGAAGTAGCGGGTGTGGTCGGGGGTGAAGTGTTCGAGGCCGAGTTTGGAGTACTCCATGGGGGCGAAGGCCTCGGTGCGTCCCAGCCAGTGGATCTTTTCGCGTCCTGGGGGGCGGTGGCGCAGGAGGTCGAGGAAAATCTCGGCGCCGGTCTGTCCTGAGCCGATGACGGTGACGTGTTCGGCGGTGAGCAGCCGGTCGCGGTGGGCGAGGTAGTCGGCTGCGTGCAGGACGGGCACGGTGGGGGCTTCGACGAGTGGTTTGAGGGGTTCGGGGATGTGGGGCTCGCTGCCGATGCCTAGGACGACGTTCCTGGTGTAGGTCCGGCCGAGGGCTTCGGCTTCTCCGTCGGCGTCGAGTTGGGTGAAGTCGACTTCGAACACGTCTCGTTCGGGGTTCCAGCGGACCGCGTCGACCTGGTGTCCGAAGTGGAGTCGGGGGAGGTTGTGGCTGACCCAGCGGCAGTAGGCGTCGTATTCGGCGCGTTGGATGTGGAAGCGCTCGGCGAAGTAGAACGGGAAGAGCCGTTCGCGGGTTTTGAGATAGCTGAGGAAGGACCAGGGGCTGGCGGGGTCTGCGAGGGTCACCAGGTCGGCGAGGAAGGGGACTTGGACGGTGGCGCCGTCGATGAGGAGTCCGGGGTGCCAGTCGAAGCGGGGGTGTTGTTCGTAGAAGACGGTGTCGAGTTCGGGGAGGGGGTGGGCGAGTGCGGCGAGGGAGAGGTTGCAGGGGCCGATGCCGATGCCGACGAGGTCGTGGGGGGTGGCGGGGTCGGGGGTAGGGGCGTCGGCGGGGTTGTTGGCGGGTGTGGGGGGTGTCATCGGAGGGTGTTTCCTTCCACCAGCTTCAGGAGTGTGGCCAGGTCGTCCGGCCGGGTGTGGGGGTTGAGGAGGGTTGCCTTGAGCCAGAGGCGGCCGTCGAGGCGGGCGCGGCCGAGGACGGCGCGTCCGTTGTGGAGGAGTTTTCGGCGTACGGCGGCGACGGCGTCGTCGGTTGCTTCGGCGGGCCGGAAGAGCACGGTGCTGATGGTGGGCGGGTCGTAGAGCTCGAAGCCGGGATGGGTCCGGACGAGGCGGGCGAACTCGCGGGCGTTGGCGCAGACCTGGTCGACGAGGGTGCCGAGTCCGTCGCGGCCGAGGGTTTTGAGGGTGACGGCGATTTTGAGGATGTCGGGTCGCCGGGTGGTGCGCAGGGAGCGGCTGAGGAGGTCGGGGAGGCCGGCTTCGGTGTCGTCGTCGGCGTTGAGGTAGTCGGCCTGGTGGGCGAGTGCGGTGAGGTCGCCCGGGTTCTTGACGGTGAGGAGGCCTGCTGCGACGGGTTGCCAGCCGAGTTTGTGGAGGTCGAGGGTGACGGTGTCGGCGTGTTCGAGGCCGGTCAGTTTGGTGCGGTGGCGTTCGCTGAAGAGGAGTCCGCCGCCGTAGGCGGCGTCGATGTGGAGTCGGGCGCCGTGGGCGGTGCAGAGGGCGGCGATCTGGGGCAGTGGGTCGATGAGTCCGGCGTCGGTGGTGCCGGCGGTTGCGGCGACGAGGAGCGAGCCGCGGGGGCCCGGCAGCGCTGTGAGGGCTTCGTCGAGGGCGGCGGGGTCGAGGGTGCCGGCGGGGGCGGGGACTGTGACGGGTTCGGGAAGTCCGAGGAGCCAGGCGGCGCGGGGCAGGGAGTGGTGGGCGTTGGCGCCGTGCACGAGGCGGACGCCGGGGTGTGCTTCGCGGGCGAGGAGCAGGGCGAGTTGGTTGGATTCGGTGCCGCCGGTGGTGACGATGGCGTCGGCGGCGCCGGCTTCGGCGGCGAGGGTTCGTGCGACGAGGGTTTCGAGTTCGGAGGCGGCCGGGGCCTGGTCCCAGGAGTCGAGGGAGGGGTTGAGGGCACTGGCGGCGAGGTCGGCGGCGGTGGCGACGGCGAGGGGTGGGCAGTGCAGGTGGGCTGCGCAGTGGGGGTGGGCGGGGTCGGCGGAGCCTTCGGTGAGGGCTCGTACGAGGTCGTGAAGGGCGTTGTCGTCGCCCTTGTCGGGCAGTACGTCTCCGGCGGCGGCGCGTATCCGGTGGGCGACGGCCTGCGGTCCGCCGGCCGGCAACGGGCCGCCACGCGCGCGTGTGCCGTCCGTGAGGGCGTCGAGGACCGTGTCGAGCAACGGCCGCAGGGCTTCGGTGCCTTCGGCGCCTGAGGCGAGGGGCGGCATACTCATGGTGGTCCTCCCGGGGCGCGTGGCTGGGGAGTTCCAGCTTGTACGGGGTGGGGGCGACGCGCCCGGGAAGACCAACGATCGGAACCCGAAAGGGGGTACGGGGGTTGCCCTGGGGAGGGTGTGCGGGGCAGGGGCGGGCCCCACCGGCCCTACCAGTCCCTGTACGTGCCACCCGTACCTGTCCCCGTCCCCGCCCCCGTTCCGGGCCCCAGGGGCGTTACGCCTGTTCCCGCGCCCTTTCCCGTACGCGCAGGGCGCGTCCCAGGTCGTCGAGCTGGTCGGCGAGTTTGCGGCGCAGGGCGGGGATGGGGGCGTCGTCGCGCAGGCAGTCCTCGCCGAGGCGGAGGGTTTCGGGGGTGACGGCGTGGGCGGGGAAGGCCCAGCGGCCGGCGGCGTCGGCCATGGCGGGGCCTCGGCGGGTGGCGACGGCGACGGCGTCGGTCCAGTACCGCTTGACGTACTCCTCGGTGAGGTCGGTCTGTTCGGGCTGCCAGAAGCCCTGGGCGGTGGCGACGAAGAGGTAGTTGGAGAGGCTGTCGGAGGTGAACATCTGCTCCCAGGCCCGGAGTTTGGACTCGGGTTCGGGCAGGGCGGCCCGGCAGCGGGCGGCGCCTTCCTGGCCGGAGGCGCTGGGGTCGCGGGCGAGTTCCGCGTCGATCCCCGCCTCGTCGGTGGCGCCGAGTACCGCGAGCCGGGCGAGAACGCGCCAGCGCAGTTCGGGGTCGAGCTCGGGGCCGCCGGGCACGGTGCCCTCGGCGAGCCAGGCGGCGATGGTGTCGGGGTGGGCGGCGACGTCGATGAAGTGGCGTACGGCGATGAGGCGCAGGCCGGGGTGGTCGCCGTCCTCGGTGCGGCGGATGAGTGCGCGGCACAGGGAGGCGAGGGTGGCGAGGGCCGCGGGGCGTTCCTGCGGGGCGAGGTACCGGTCGGCGACGACGGTCGAGGTGAACGTGAGGACACCCTGGACGAGGGCGAGGTCCGTTTCGCGCGCGAGGTGTGCGCGGACGGTCTCCAGGTAGTCGGCGGGCGGGAGTTGGCCGTCGCGTACGGCGTCGCGGAGGGCGTTCCAGACGACCGCGCGGGTGAGCGGGTCGGGGAGGCCGGAGAGGGCGGTGCGGACGGTCCTGAAGGATTCGGGGTCGAAGCGGACCTTGGCGTAGGTCAGGTCGCCGTCGTTGACGAGGAGCAGGGCGGGGCGCTTGCCGATGGGCTGCGGGGCGTCCTGGGGGACGTCGACGTCGAGGCGTTCGCGGAGGGTGAGGGTGCCGTCGCCGGCGACGTCGTGGTCGTACAGGCCTATGGCGACGCGGTGGGGGCGGCTGCCCTCGTGGCGGACGGTGAGGGCGCAGGTGCCGCTGTCGCCGTTGGTGAGGCGCGGGGTGAGGGTGTCGACGCCGGTGGTGCGCAGCCAGGCGTCGGCCCAGGCGTGGACGTCGCGTTCGGTGGCGGCGGCCAGGGAGTCGATGAAGTCGGCGAGGGTGGCGTTGCCGAAGCGGTGACGGGCGAAGTGGGTGTTGATTCCGGTGAGGAAGTCCTTCTCGCCGAGCCAGGCGACGAGCTGGCGCAGGGCTGAGGCGCCCTTGGCGTAGGAGATGCCGTCGAAGTTGACGAGGGCGGCGGCGGTGTCGTCGACGGCTTCGGGGGCGACGGGGTGGGTGGAGGGGCGTTGGTCGGCGTCGTAGCCCCAGGCCTTGCGGGAGACGCCGAAGTCGGTCCAGGTGTCGGTGAAGCGGGTCGCTTCGGTGAGGGTCTGGTAGCCCATGTACTCGGCGAAGGACTCGTTCAGCCAGATGTCGTCCCACCATTGGAGGGTGACGAGGTCGCCGAACCACATGTGGGCCATCTCGTGGGCGATGACCATGGCGCGGGTCTGGCGTTCGGTGTCGGTGACGGCGGAGCGGTAGACGAACTCGTCGCGGAAGGTGACGAGGCCGGGGTTCTCCATGGCGCCGAAGTTGAACTCGGGGACGAAGGCCTGGTCGTAGGAGTCGAAGGGGTAGGGCTCCTCGAACTTCTCGTGGTAGCGGTCGAAGCACGCGCGCGTGATGTCGAGGAGTTCGTCGGCGTCGGTGTCGAGGTGGGGGGCGAGGGAGCGTCGGCAGTGGAGGCCGAAGGGGAGGCCGCGGTGTTCGCTGCGGACGGAGTGCCAGGGGCCGGCGGCGACGGCGACGAGGTAGGTGGAGATCCGCGGGGTGGGCGCGGCCTGCCAGAGGCCTTCGGTGGTTTCGGTGGTGATGCCGTTGGCGAGGACGGTCCAGCCCTCGGGGGCGCGGACGGTGAACTCGAAGACGGCCTTGAGGTCGGGCTGGTTGAAGTTGGCGAAGACGGCTGCCGCGTCCTCCAGGGACATCTGGGTGTAGAGGTAGGTCTCGTCGTCGACGGGGTCGGTGAAGCGGTGCATGCCCTCGCCGGTGCGGGAGTAGCGCATCGCGGCGTCCACGCGCAGTTCGTGCTCGCCTTCGGCGAGGTCCTTGAGCGGCAGCCGGCCGTCGGTCAGGGTGCCGGTGTCCAGGGGGCGGCCGTCGAGGGTGGCGGAGCGCAGCTCGGCGGGCCTGACCTCGACGAATGTGTCCGCGCCGGTGTGGCCCGCCGTCACCGCGAAGCGGATCACGGTACGGGAGTCGAAGGTGTCGTCCCCGGTGGTGAGGTCGAGTTCGACCGTGTACCGGTGGACGTCCAGGAGGGTGGCACGAGCTTGCGCTTCGTCGCGCGTCAGTACGGACATGGAGGACATGCTGCCTGATGCCGCTGGCAGGGCACAGGGGCGGATCGGTACACGGCCTTTGTCCGGACGTGCGCCCCTGCCCTCCGGGCAGCCGGCGGGCCCTTGTGCGCGGCCCTCCTCCAGTTTCGGATCGGGGGCCGGGGAGGGCTCGTCGTGGGTCGCGCGCGGGTGCGGGAGGGCGGGTTCCCGGCTGTCACGCCCCGGGGGTCAGTCGATCGCCGGTTTCCCGCCGTTCAGGGTGTCGTCGGCGATGCGCTCGTGGTGTCTGATCACTTCGGCGATGATGAAGGTGAGGAGCTTCTCGGCGAACGCGGGGTCGAGGTTGGCGCTTTCGGCCAGGCGGCGCAGGCGGGCGATCTGCTGGGCCTCGCGGCTGGGGTCGGCGGGCGGCAGTTGGTGCGCGGCTTTGAGGTGGCCGACCTGCTGCGTGCACTTGAAGCGCTCGGCGAGCATGTGGACGACGGCGGCGTCGATGTTGTCGATGCTCTCGCGCAGCCGGCCGAGTTCCGCGCGGATCTCGGGGTCCACTTCACGGTTGTTGCTGGTGGTCATGGGCGCACCCTACGTGGCGCGGTCCGGCCGGAGTCATGGGGCGTCGGGGTTGTGCGGGGCGGGTGAGGCAGGCGCGATCCGGGCGTTGTGCGGTGTGCGGGTGTTCGATCGCCGGTGGGTCGGCGGGGTCGGGGACACGGTCGCTCCAGCCGCCGGGGACCGTGCGTCGCCGTTGGGTGACGTCGTACGACTACGACGCGCCGATCGACGAACGCGGGCGCCGCACGGAGAGGTTCTGACGCTTTCGGGAGGTGCTGTCCGGGTACGCGGACAGCCCGCCGCCCGAACCGCCGCCCGCTCCCTCCCCTTGGGCGCCCCGGCCGCCGTGCGCCTGGGGGAGTGGGCACGCTGGCCGCCGTACTCGAAACCCTGGGCGGTCCCGAGACGGAGCATGCGGTGCCGTCCACGTTCGAGGAACTGGACGTGCTCCGCGGTCTGGTGCGCTGCACGGTGACCGTTCCGGGGCCGCGGCGGCCGTATCCGCTGTCGGTGCGGGGGCTGCGGGATCTGGCGGTGGTGTACGTCGACCGGGTGCGGGCGGGGGAGTTCGGCGAGGGGGACGTGCGGCTCGCGGAGCCGGTCGCGGGGCACGCGCGCGTGGAGCTGTGGGTGGAGTCTCTGGGGCGGGTCAGCTACGGGCCGCGCATCGGCGAGCCGAAGGGCATCACCGGGGGCGTGCTGCACGAGCGGCAGTTCCTGCACGGGGTGCGGGCGCGTGGGCTGCGGCTGGACGCGTTCGAGGAGGGTGCCCTGCGGGAGGTGCCCTTCACCGGGCTGCCCTCCGCGGACGCCCCTGGGCTGTACCGGGGGACCGCGACGGTGCGCGGGGCCGGGGACGCGCTGCTCGAACTGCCGGGGTGCACGCGGGGGTTCGCGTGGGTCGACGGGTTCGGCCTGGGGCGGTACCGGTCCATGGGCCCGCAGCGCTCGCGGTATGTGCCCCGGCCGGTGCTGCGGGAGGGCGTGAACGCGGTGTGGGTGCTGGAGCTGGAGGGCGCCGGGCGGGCGGGGCCGGTCCTGGGGCCGGTGGGCCCGGGCAGGGTGTGACGCACCCGTTTCCGGCGGGGCCCGGTGCCCCTCCGGACCGGGGTTGCCCTGCAGCGCGGACGCCGCCCGGGCTATGTCCTTCGCGAACGTGGACACCTGGGAGTAGACGCCGGGTACGCCGGGCCGGGCGCAGCCGTCGCCCCAGCTGACGATGCCGACCTGGATCCACGCGCCGGAGTCGTCCTCGCGGAACATGGGCCCGCCGGAGTCGCCCTGGCAGGTGTCGACGCCACCCCGCGAGGTAGCCGGCGCACAGTTCGTCGCCGGGCACGAGCCGCTTGCCGTGGTGCCGCTTGCAGCCGGCGTCGCTGACGTGGGGGACGGTGGCCTTCAGGAGCCTGGTCGTGCCGGTGCCGGCGTTCTCCGCGGTGTCGCCCCAGCCGGCGATGGTGAACGTGCCGCGGTTGTACCGGGTGGTCGTGGCGATCTTCAGCGTGGGCTTGTCGGTCGGCCGGGCGAGCTTGATGAGCGCCCAGTCCTTGCCGGTGCCGTCGTAGTCCGGGGCCTGGCGGACCTTGGCCGACCTGACCCTGATCGCCCCCGAGGCGTTCAGGTCGGCGACCCCGGCGGTGACGGTGATGCCTGTGTTGGCGCCGGAGACGTCCAGGCAGTGGGCGGCGGTCAGGACGACGTCCTTCTTGTAGAGCGCGCCACCGCAGCCCATCGAGAGGTGCACCAGCCAGGGGAACTCGTTCTGCGCGGCGGGCGTTCCTCCTACGACGGGCGCGGGCTCGGGCGCGGCCTGTGCGGCGAGCGGCTGGAGGCTCGCGAGGGCCGCGGCACCGACCGCAGCGGCCCGCTTGAGCAGGGAGAAACCTCTTCGACCGACGAGGTGTGGGTCAACGTACGTCTTCGTGGGGGGATGACAAAGAACGCAAGTATGAAGATCGAAGCGGGTGCGCAACAAGGGCGGATCTCACGTGCCCGCGGCGGAACCGGACGGTAGGAATTCCGCTCTCACCGACGGCTCCCCGGCACGTATCGTGGAGAAGAGTTCAGGGCGTCTTGGGGGTACGGACGTGGCGGACGGCGGACCGGTGGAGCACGGCTACCCACACCTGGAGACGGTGCGGGCCGCGATCAACGCGCTCTACAAGAGGCTGTCGTACGACACCGTCCAGACCTTCGCGACCAGTGTGCCCCCGGTCGACGTGGCCTTCTGCGACACCGACGACCTGTATCCGGGCGTGCAGCGCGTGGCCCGCGAGATGGTGCGCCACTACCGGCTCCCGAACGCCCGCATGATCGTCGGCTTCCGCGAGATGACCCACGCGGCGAATGTCGAACTGGCCGCGGGACCCGAGTACTTCATCGAGCTGAACGACCGTTTCCGCAGCCACCGCAGGGACATCGGGGCGGCCCTCGCGCACGAGGTGACGCACGTCTATCTGCACCGCCTCGACCTTTCCTTCCCGGGGACACGCGACAACGAGATCCTCACGGACACGGCGGCGGCGTATCTGGGCGCGGGGTGGCTGCTCCTCGACGCCTACCGCGAGGACGCGGCCTCCTCGCAGAAGCTCGGCTATCTCACGCCGGAGGAGTTCGGGTACGTCCTGGCCAAGCGTGCCCTGGTCTTCGACGAGGACCCCGCGATCTGGTTCACCAGCCCGCAGGCGTACAGGGCGTACGCGGCGGGCAGGGAGCTGGCCGCCCGCGACAGCCGACAGCCCCCGCTGACGGCGGCCGGCTGGGCGGGCCGCCGTCGCTACGCGCGCGACCGCCGCCACGCCCAGGACCACCACTCGCCGGGTGCGTGGCAGCCGGGCGGTGTCCCGTACAGGTTCACCCCCGCCACCCCGGACAGCACCGAAGGCCACGGCCGGCTGCGTGTCTCGTTCCCCTGCCCGACCTGTCACCAGCGCATCAGGGTGCCGGTACGGGGGCGGGTGCGGGCACGGTGCGGGGTGTGCCGGACGGTGCTGGAGTGCGACACATGATGTCGGGGAGGCGTGGGGCACCTCACCCCGAAACCCTTTGCTTCACCGGCCCCTGGCGCGCGAAGGTCGGAAGGTATGAACGGGCAAGGACCGCCGGACGCCGGTGAGCGCGATCTCCTCACGGCGGTGTACGAGGGCGACGAGGACGCGGTCGTAGGGCTGCTCCGGCTCGGCGTCAGCCCTGAGGCGGTGGACGAGGACGGCCAGAGCGCCCTGTACGCGGCGGCGGTGAGCGACGCGCCCGGCATCGTACGGCTGCTGCTGGCCGCCGGTGCCGCGCCCGACCGGCTGAGCGCGGGCTCGGACCTCCCTCTGTGCGGGGCGGCGTGCGGCGGCCACACGGAGGTCGTTCGCGCGCTGCTGGCTTCGGGGGCCGTTCCCGACGCGGTGGAGGAGTTCGGTTTCACGGCTCTGACGTGGGCCCTGCGATGCGGGCACCCGGCGGTGACGGAGGCCCTGCTGGCGGCGGGCGCGGACCCGAACCGCCCCGGCCCGACCGGCGAACCCCCGCTGGTCACGGCCGCCCACCGGGGCTTCCCCGCCTGCGTACGGTCCCTGCTGGCGCACGGCGCCGGGTCGAGGGGGGACGCACTGGCGGAGGCTCGCCGCTGGACGCGGTTGGACGTGGCGTCGGAGCTTCGGGCGGGGTTGGGGCGTGCGCATGGGTTCGGCGGGGAGTATGTCACCCGGCGGTGGGCGGAAGGGGTGGCTGTGGAGCTTGTGCGGGACGGGAACGTGGTGGCGGGGGTTGATCAGGGGACCGGGCACGCGGAGATCGTGGCGGTGTTGGAGGGGGCGCTGGGGGTGGGGTGAGGGGTGGGGGTGGGGCGAGTGCAGCGCGGGTTGTGTTTCCCCCAGCCACCCAGCCAGCCACCCGTTCGCCGTATCCGCCGACGCGGGGCCGGGTGTCGCAAGCTGTCCGGTCGTCCCAGGCAGGGTTTGTCCAGCCCCGGCTTCTTTCCCGTCCACCGCACCCGCCGCCACTGCAGCCCGTCCGGCGTTTGAGGACAAGGCCCGTTCAGGGCCGGGGCAGGGGTCTGGGGGCGGCAGCCCCCAGGGATGGGACACGGGTAGGGGCGGCGGGGGCGAAACCGTCCCACCGCATCCTCATGGACCGCCCTTGTTGGCCGTCGCCGCGTCCAAGAACGCCGGCCGTTCTCCCCCGCCGTGCACCAACAGGCTCGCCCCGCTGATGTACGCCGCCGCCTCGGAGGCGAGGAAGACGGTGGCGGCGCCGATGTCGGACGGGTCGGCGAGGCGTCCCAGCGGGACCGTGCCGGCGACGGCGTCGAGGCCGTCGGCGCCGCCGTAGTGCAGATGGGACAGTTCGGTGCGGACCATGCCGACGACGAGGGTGTTGACGCGTACGTCGGGGGCCCATTCCACGGCCATCGAACGGGCGAGGTGCTCCAGCCCGGCCTTGGCGGCACCGTACGCGGCGGTCCCGGGCGAGGGACGGCTCCCGCTGACGCTGCCGACCATCACGACGGACCCCCGGGCCCGTTTCAGGTGTTCGTACGCGGCGAGGGACACGGTGAGCGGCGTGATCAGGTTCAACTCGACGACACGCACATGCCGCTCCACATCGGAACCCCCACCGCCACCCCCACCGCCGCTTCCACTCTCGCCCCCAACACCGCCCCCCAGCGGCCGATAAGGACTGCCCCCCACGTTGTTGACGAGCACGTCGAGGCGCGGCAGTCCCTCCACGAACTCGTGCACGGCGACCCGGTCCCGCAGGTCGACAGCCCTGAACTCCACCCCGGGCAACGGCACTTCCGGAGGCCGGCGAGCGCAGACCACGACCTCCGCCCCCGCCTCGACCAGCGCTCGGGCGATACCCGCGCCGACTCCGCGAGTACCGCCGGTGACCAGGGCGACACGGCCTTTCAGACCGTCCGAGCCGTTCAAGTCGCTCAAAGCCGTTCGATGATCGTCACGTTCGCCTGTCCCCCGCCCTCACACATGGTCTGGAGGCCGTACCGGCCGCCCGTGCGCTCCAGTTCGTGCAGCAGGGTTGTCATCAGCTTGACGCCGGTCGCGCCGAGGGGGTGGCCGAGGGCGATCGCACCGCCGTTGACGTTGACCCTGGCCGGATCGGCGCCGGTCTCCTTCAGCCAGGCCAGGACGACCGGGGCGAAGGCCTCGTTGATCTCGACCAGGTCGATGTCGTCGATGGACAGGCCGGTCTTCTTGAGGGCGTGCGCGGTGGCCGGGATCGGCGCCGTCAGCATCCGGATCGGGTCCTCGCCCCGTACGGACAGATGGTGGACGCGGGCACGCGGGCGCAGCCCGTGCTCGCGTACCGCCCGCTCGGAGGCGAGCAGCATCGTGGCGGCGCCGTCGGAGACCTGGGACGAGCAGGCGGCGGTGACGGTGCCGCCGTCGATGACGGGCTTCAGGCCGGCCATCTTGTCCAGGGAGGTGTCCCGGCGCGGGCCCTCGTCGACGGTCACCGTCTCGTAGGCCACCGTCTCGCGTGCGAAGCGGCCCTCGTCGATGGCCCGCACCGCCCGTTCGTGCGACCGCAGCGCGTACTCCTCCTGGTCCCGCCTGCTGATGCCCCACTTGGCGGCGATCATCTCGGCGCCGGCGAACTGGTTCACCGGCCGTTCCCCGTACCGGGCCCGCCAGCCGGCGCTGCCCGCGAACGGGCCGTCCGTGAGCCCCAGGGGCAGGGCTGCCTGGCGGGAGGCGAAGGCGATCGGGATCATCGACATGTTCTGGACGCCGCCCGCGACGACCAGGTCCTGGGTGCCGGACAGCACGGCCTGCGCGGCGAAGTGGACGGCCTGCTGCGAGGACCCGCACTGCCGGTCGACGGTCACACCCGGTACCTCTTCGGGCAGCCCGGCGGCCAGCCAGCAGGTTCGGGCGATGTCACCGGCCTGCGGCCCCACCGTGTCCAGGCACCCGAAGACGACGTCCTCGACGGCGGCCGGGTCCACCCCGGTCCGTGACATGAGCTCCTTCAGCGCGTGTGCGCCGAGGTCCGCCGGATGGACAGCGCTCAGACCACCTCCGCGCCGCCCGACAGGCGTACGGACCGCTTCGACGATGTAGGCCTCGGCCATGGCAACTCCTCCACAGGAAAGGGCTATTCACGAACGGCGATCCCGTCCAGCACCATCGACAGGTACTGGCGGGCGATCTCCTTCGGGCTGTGCTGTCCGCCGGGCCGGTACCAGGACGCGGCGACCCATACGGTGTCGCGCACGAAGCGGTAGGTGAGGCGGATGTCGAGGTCGGCGCGGAAGACCTCGGCGGCGACTCCGCGTTCCAGCGTGGACAGCCACGTCTTCTCGAACTTGCGCTGCGACTCGGCGAGGAACGCGAACCGCTCCTGCGCGACGAGGTGTCTGGACTCCTTCTGGTAGATCGCGACGGCGGCGCGGTGCCGGTCGATCTCCCGGAACGACTCCGTGACCAGCGCCTCCAGCGTCTCGCGCGGCCCGGACTCGGCCTCCATGACGGTGTCGTAGCCGTCCCACAGCTCGTCAAGGAACGTGCGGAGGATCTCCTCCAGCATCGATTCCTTGGAGTCGAAGTGGTAGTAGAGGCTGCCCGCGAGCATGCCGGCGTGGTCCGCGATCTTGCGTACGGTGGTGGCGTTGTAGCCCTGCTCGGCGAAGACCTCGGCGGCGGTGTCGAGGAGTTCGCGGCGGCGGTCGCGAGCGGCGGCGGCCGCGGGGGGCTCTGTGGCGGTCACCTGGTGCTTCTTCTTCGTAGGGGGCACGCATCCATTGTGGTCCCAGGTCCTAGGGGTGCTGGCTGCTGACGGAGACCACCTCTCCGGTGAGGTACGAGGAGTAGCCGGACGCCAGGAACACGATCACGTTGGCCACCTCCCAGGGCTCGGCGTACCTCCCGAAGGCCTCACGGGCCGTCAGTTCGGCCAGGAGTTCGGGGGTCGTCACTTTGACGAGGTGGGGATGCATGGCGAGGCTCGGCGACACCGCGTTGACCCGGACGCCGTACTCGGCCGCTTCGATCGCCGCGCACCGGGTCAGCGCCATCACACCGGCCTTCGCGGCGGCGTAGTGCGCCTGCCCGGCCTGGGCCCGCCAGCCGACGACGGAGGCGTTGTTGACGATCACGCCTCCGGATCCCCCGGACTCTTCGGATCTGCTCTCGCGAAAGGCCCGCAGTGCCGCCCGGACGCACCGGAACGTGCCGTTGAGCGTCACGTCCAGTACCCTCGACCACTGCTCGTCCGCCATGTCGACGAGGGTTGAGCCGCCCCCGAGGCCGGCGTTGTTGACGACGATGTCGAGCCGTCCGTGCACCCGCACGGCCGTGTCGAAGAGGGCCTGCACCTGGCGTTCGTCGGTGACGTCACAGGGCACCGAGGCGACACCCTCGAACTCGCCGGCCAGCTCCGCCTCGTACTCCTTGAGCCGCCGTGTGTGCGCGTCACTGATCAGCACGCGTGCGCCTTCCTCCAGGAACCGGCGGGCGGTGGCCCCGCCGATTCCCGCGCCCGCGGCTGCCGTGATCACGGCGGTGCGCCCCTTGAGCAGCCCATGTCCGGGTACGTACGCCGGACTCTCGACGTCTCCCATGGACCCACACTAACCTACCAAACACTTGTTAGGGAAGGTTCGGGATGCCCGGGCCGAACATGGACCGGGCCGACCGGACCCGCAACCGCTGCCGGGGGTGCCCCGCCGTACGGTGTCAGCCGACGATTCCCTTCGCCCGGGCGGCGACCAGCCACTTGGGGAACTCGCCCACCAGCCGGTCGTACAACTCGTCGTCGGACAGGGCACGCGGATCGGAACCGGCGTGGAAGAACCCGGCGTTGTCGACGACCCGCCGTTCCGGCACCGCCAGCTCGTCGAGCTTGCGCAGGAATTCGAACTGTTTACTGGTGGCGTCCCCGAAGCCGATGAACTGCCAGAACAGCGGCAGCCGCGCCGACTTGCACACGTACCGTTCGGCGGCGAGCTTGTTGATGGGGCCGCCGTCGGTCTGGAAGACGACGAGTGCGGGGGCCGTCGACCCGCTGTCGAGATAGTGGTCGATGACGGCATCCATGGCGAGGTGATAGCTGGTCCTGCCCATGTGCCCGAGCCCGGCCACGATCCGGTCGACGCTTCCCGCGTGGTCGTCGAGCGCGATACCGGTCACGGCGTCGATGTCGGTGGAGAAGAAGACGACGGGAACCGTCCCGTCGTCGTCGAAGTGGGCCGCCAGCCCCAACACCCGGTCGGCGAGCGCCTGCACGCTGCCGTTCTGGTAATACGGCTTCATGGAACCGGAGTAGTCGACCACCAGATAGACAGCGGCGCGTCGGCCGTCGAGCCCATGCCGGTCCACCGCCGCCCCGGCGCTCTTGTAAAGGCTGACCAGCGCGGGCGCGGCCTCCTGCACCTTGGTGAGACTGATCGCGGCCACGCGTGGCTCCCCTCCCGGAATGCGCCGGACCTACGAAGATCCTGAGGGTACGTCACCCGGAGCAGCAACCGCCCCACGTACTCTTGTGCCCCATGAAACGAACCGGCGTTCTCCTCCTCGCCGTGGTGCCGCTGCTGGCAACGACCGCGTGTCTGTCCGTCGCGTCGGACGACTCCCGCGGCCCCGACGCCAGGCGGGTGGGGGCCGGTTCACTGGGCGCGGAGGCCACGCTGGCCGACCCTGCGATGAAGGAGCTGGCCCAGCAGATCGTGGCGAGCGCCGAGAACAGCACACTCGACTGGCGCAGCGCGTACGGCTATGTCGAGGACATCGGCGACGGGCAGGGCTACACGGCCGGCATCATCGGCTTCTGCACGGGGACCCACGACCTGCTCTCCCTCGTCGAGGACTACACGAAGGAGTATCCGGACAACGTCCTGGCGCCCTACCTTCCCGCGCTGCGCGAGGTCGACGGCACGGACTCGCACGAGGGTCTGGATCCGGGGTTCCCGGCGGCCTGGAAGCAGGAGTCGGAGGTCGCCGCGTTCCGTGACGCACAGAACGAGAAGCGGGACACCGGCTACTTCGAACCGGCGCTGCGGCTCGCCGTCCGCGACGGGCTGGGCATGCTGGGCCAGTTCGTCTACTACGACGCGATGGTCTACCACGGCCCGGGCAACAACTGGTTCAGCGCGGGCGGCATCCGCGCCGCCGCCCTGGAGAAGGCCGACAGCCCGGCGGAGGGCGGCGACGAGAAGGCGTACCTGGGCGCGTTCCTCGACGCCCGGCGCAAGGCGATGCTGGACAGGAGGCCGGGCGTGAACACCAGCCGCGTCGACACGGCCCAACGGCGCTTCCTCGACGAGGGGAACCTTGAACTCCGTACACCGCTGGAGTGGAAGGTGTACGGGGACACGTACAGGGTGCCCTAGCCGGAATCGGCCGACCGGCCCCGAACGCGCCGCGGCGCCCGCCATGTCCGGTCGGGGACTGTGGCGAGCGCCGTGGTTTGTTCGTTCCGTACGCCGTTGTACGGGACGTCTTTGGGTGGGCCCGTCAGACCATCAGGGAACGGTCCGTCGGACGGATCGGGGCCGGGAGTTCGCTCACGCCCGTGAGGAAGCGGTCGACTCCGCGGGCCGCCGAACGGCCCTCGGCGATGGCCCACACGATGAGCGACTGGCCGCGGCCGGCGTCACCGGCGACGTACACGCCGGGGACGTTGGTCCGGAAGTCGGCGTCGCGGGCGATGTTGCCGCGCTCGTCGAGGTCCAGGCCGAACTGGTCGACCAGGCCGTTGTCGCGGTCGGTGCCCGTGAAGCCCATGGCGAGGGTGACCAGCTGGGCGGGGATCTTGCGCTCCGTGCCCGGCTTCTGGTTCAGCTTGCCGTCGGCGAACTCGACCTCGGTGAGGTGCAGCCACTGCACGTTGCCGTGCTCGTCGCCCTCGAAGTGGGTCGTCGAGACGGAGTAGACGCGCTCGCCGCCCTCCTCGTGGGCCGAGGTGACCTTGTAGAGCATGGGGAAGGTCGGCCAGGGCTGCCCCGGGTTCCGCTCTTCGCCCGGACGCGGCATGATCTCCAGCTGGGTGACGGAGGCCGCGCCCTGGCGGTGGGCGGTGCCCACGCAGTCCGCGCCCGTGTCGCCGCCGCCGATGACCACGACGTGCTTGCCCTCGGCGGTGACGGGCGGGGCCACGAAGTCGCCCTCCTGCACCTTGTTCGCCAGGGGCAGGTACTCCATCGCCTGGTAGACGCCCCTGAGTTCCCGCCCGGGGACGGGGAGATCACGGGCGGTCGTCGCACCGGCGGCGATCACGACGGCGTCGTACCGCTTGCGCAGGTCCGTCGCCTTGAGGTCGCGGCCGATCTCGATGCCCGTACGGAAGCGGGTGCCCTCCGCGCGCATCTGCTCGATACGGCGGTTGATGTGCCGCTTCTCCATCTTGAACTCGGGGATGCCGTAGCGCAGGAGGCCGCCGATGCGGTCCGCGCGCTCGTACACCGCGACCGTGTGACCGGCCCGCGTCAGCTGCTGGGCGGCGGCGAGACCGGCGGGGCCGGACCCGATGACCGCGACCGTCTTGCCGGAGAGGCGCTCCGGGGCCTGGGCGGCGACGTCGCCCGTCTCCCAGGCCTTGTCGATGATCGAGACCTCGACGTTCTTGATGGTGACCGCGGGCTGGTTGATGCCCAGCACGCACGCCGACTCGCACGGAGCCGGGCACAGGCGGCCGGTGAACTCCGGGAAGTTGTTGGTGGCGTGCAGCCGCTCGGACGCGGACGTCCAGTCCTCGCGGTAGGCGTAGTCGTTCCACTCGGGGATCAGGTTCCCCAGCGGGCAGCCGTTGTGACAGAACGGGATACCGCAGTCCATGCAGCGGCTGGCCTGCTTGCTGATGATCGGCAGCAGGGAACCGGGAACGTAGACCTCGTTCCAGTCCTTCAGGCGTACGTCGACGGGGCGGGACCTGGCGACCTCGCGCCCGTGGTTCAGGAAGCCCTTCGGGTCAGCCATTGATCGCCGCCTCCATCATCTTCTCGGTGATCTCGGTCTCGGAGAGACCGGCCTGCTCGGCGGCGGCCTTGGCGGCGAGCACTGCCTTGTACGTGCTGGGGATGATCTTGCTGAAGCGCTCCACCGCGACGTCCCACTCGGCGAGGAGCTTCTCGGCGACCGTCGAGCCGCTCTCCTCCTGGTGCCGGCGCACGACATCGTGCAGCCACCGCTTGTCGGAGTCGTCGAGGGCCTCGACCGCGTCCGCGTTGCCGACGTTGACGTTGTCGCGGTTCAGGTCGATGACGTACGCGATGCCCCCGGACATACCGGCCGCGAAGTTGCGGCCCGTCTCACCGAGGACCACCGCGTGACCGCCGGTCATGTACTCGCAGCCGTGGTCGCCCACACCCTCGGAGACCACCGTGGCACCGGAGTTGCGGACGCAGAAACGCTCGCCCGTACGACCGCGCAGGAACAGCTCACCGCCGGTCGCGCCGTACGCGATGGTGTTGCCCGCGATCGTCGAGAACTCGGCGAGGTGGTCGGCGCCCCGGTCGGGTCGCACGATCACCCGGCCGCCGGAGAGGCCCTTGCCGACGTAGTCGTTGGCGTCGCCTTCGAGGCGCAGCGTGACACCACGCGGCAGGAAGGCGCCGAAGGACTGGCCGGCGCTGCCGGTGAAGGTGATGTCGATGGTGTCGTCGGGCAGACCGGCCCCGCCGAACTTCTTCGTCACCTCGTGGCCGAGCATCGTGCCGACCGTGCGGTTGATGTTGCGGATGGCGACCTGGGCTCGGACCGGCTGGGCGTCGGTCGCGCTGTTCGCGGCGAGGGCGTCGGCGGCGAGCCTGATCAGCTCGTTGTCGAGCGCCTTCTCCAGGCCGTGGTCCTGCCCGATGACCTGGTGCAGCGGGGCGCCCTCGGGCAGTTCGGGCACGTAGAAGAGCGGGGACAGGTCCAGGCCCTGTGCCTTCCAGTGGGTGACCGCCCGCTCCACGTCGAGGGTCTCGGCGTGGCCGACGGCCTCCTCGATGGTGCGGAAGCCCAGCTCGGCGAGGATCTCGCGGACCTCTTCGGCGATGAACTGGAAGAAGTTCACGACGTACTCGGCCTTGCCGGCGAACCGGTCGCGCAGCACCGGGTTCTGGGTGGCGATGCCGACCGGGCAGGTGTCGAGGTGGCAGACGCGCATCATGACGCAGCCGGAGACGACGAGCGGCGCGGTCGCGAAACCGAACTCCTCTGCGCCCAGCAGCGCGGCGATGACGACGTCACGGCCGGTCTTCAGCTGGCCGTCGGTCTGGACGACGATACGGTCGCGCAGGCCGTTGAGCAGCAGGGTCTGCTGGGTCTCGGCGAGGCCGAGCTCCCAGGGACCGCCCGCGTGCTTCAGCGAGGTGAGCGGCGAGGCGCCCGTACCGCCGTCGTGGCCGGAGATGAGGACGACGTCCGCGTGCGCCTTGGACACACCGGCGGCGACGGTGCCGACGCCGACCTCCGAGACCAGCTTCACGTGAATCCGCGCCTGCGGGTTCGCGTTCTTCAGGTCGTGGATCAGCTGGGCCAGGTCCTCGATGGAGTAGATGTCGTGGTGCGGCGGCGGCGAGATGAGACCGACACCGGGGGTGCTGTGCCGGGTCTTGGCCACCCAGGGGTACACCTTGTGGCCGGGCAGCTGGCCGCCCTCGCCGGGCTTGGCGCCCTGGGCCATCTTGATCTGGATGTCGTCCGCGTTGACGAGGTACTCGGAGGTCACCCCGAAGCGGCCGGACGCGACCTGCTTGATCGACGAGCGGCGCGCGGGGTCGTACAGACGCTCCGGGTCCTCGCCGCCCTCACCGGTGTTGGACTTGGCGCCCAGCTGGTTCATGGCGATGGCGAGGGTCTCGTGCGCCTCCAGGGAGATGGAGCCGTACGACATGGCACCCGTGGAGAACCGCTTGACGATCTCACTGACCGGCTCGACCTCGTCGATGGAGATCGAGGGACGGCCACTCTTGAAGCCGAAGAGTCCGCGGAGCGTCATGAGCCGCTCGGACTGCTCGTTCACCCGGTCCGTGTACTGCTTGAAGATGTCGTAGCGGCGGGTGCGCGTGGAGTGCTGGAGGCGGAACACCGTCTCCGGGTCGAACAGGTGCGGCTCGCCCTCGCGGCGCCACTGGTACTCGCCGCCTATGTCGAGGGCGCGGTGCGCCGGGGCGATGCCGGAGGCGGGGTACGCCTTGGCGTGCCGGGCGGCGACCTCCTTGGCGATGACGTCGATACCGACGCCGCCGATCTTGGTGGCCGTGCCGTTGAAGTACTTCTCGACGAAGGCCGTGTCGAGACCGACGGCCTCGAAGACCTGGGCGCCCCGGTAGGAGGCGACGGTCGAGATGCCCATCTTGGACATGACCTTCAGGACGCCCTTGCCGAGCGCGTAGATCAGGTTGCGGATGGCCTGCTCGGGCGCGTCGTCGATGGCGTGCAGGAATGTACCGGCGCGGACCAGGTCCTCGACGGACTCCATCGCCAGGTACGGGTTCACCGCGGCGGCGCCGAAGCCTATGAGCAGGGCGACGTGGTGGACCTCGCGGACGTCACCGGCCTCGACCAGCAGGCCCACCTGGGTGCGCTGCTTGGTACGGATGAGGTGGTGGTGGACGGCGGAGGTGAGCAGCAGCGAGGGGATCGGGGCGTGCTCGGCGTCCGAGTGGCGGTCCGACAGGACGATGAGACGGGCGCCGTTGTCGATGGCCGCGTCGGCCTCGGCGCAGATCTCCTCGATGCGGGCGGCGAGGGAGTCGCCGCCGCCGCTGACCCGGTAGAGGCCGGAGAGGGTCGCGGCCTTCATGCCGGGCATGTCGCCGTCGGCGTTGATGTGGATGAGCTTGGCCAGCTCGTCGTTGTCGATCACCGGGAAGGGCAGGGTGACGCTGCGACAGGAGGCGGCGGTCGGCTCCAGCAGGTTGCTGGCGGGGCCGAGGGAGGAGCGCAGGCTGGTGACCAGTTCCTCGCGGATGGCGTCCAGCGGCGGGTTGGTGACCTGCGCGAACAGCTGGGTGAAGTAGTCGAAGAGCAGTCGCGGACGCTCGCTCAGCGCGGCGATCGGCGAGTCGGTGCCCATGGAACCGAGGGGCTCACCGGCGGTCTTGGCCATCGGCGCGATGATGACGCGCAGCTCTTCCTCGGTGTAGCCGAAGGTCTGCTGGCGGCGGGTGACCGAGGCGTGGGTGTGCACGATGTGCTCGCGCTCGGGCAGGTCGGAGAGCTCGATCTCGCCGGCCTCCAGCCACTCCGCGTAGGGCTGCTCTGCGGTGAGGCCGGCCTTGATCTCGTCGTCCTCGATGATGCGGTGCTCGGCGGTGTCGACGAGGAACATCTTGCCGGGCTGGAGGCGGCCCTTGCGGACGACCCTCGCGGGGTCGATGTCGAGGACGCCGACCTCGGAGCCGAGGACGACGAGGCCGTCGTCGGTGACCCAGTAGCGGCCGGGGCGCAGACCGTTGCGGTCGAGAACCGCGCCGACCTGGACGCCGTCGGTGAAGGTGACACAGGCCGGGCCGTCCCAGGGCTCCATCATCGTGGCGTGGAACTGGTAGAAGGCGCGCCGGGCCGGGTCCATGGTGGTGTGGTTCTCCCACGCCTCCGGGATCATCATCAGCACGGAGTGCGGCAGCGAACGGCCACCGAGGTGGAGCAGTTCGAGCACCTCGTCGAAGGACGCCGAGTCGGAGGCGTCGGGCGTGCAGATCGGGAAGACCCGGTCCAGGCCCTTGTCCCCGAAGAGGTCCGAGACGAGCTGCGACTCACGCGCCCGCATCCAGTTCCGGTTGCCCTTGACCGTGTTGATCTCGCCGTTGTGCGCGACGAAGCGGTACGGGTGGGCGAGCGGCCACGACGGGAAGGTGTTCGTGGAGAACCGCGAGTGGACGAGCGCGACGGCCGACGCGAAGCGGCGGTCGGACAGGTCCGGGAAGAAGGGCTCCAGCTGGCCGGTGGTCAGCATGCCCTTGTAGACGATGGTCCGCGCGGAGAGCGAGGGGAAGTAGACGCCGACCTCGCGCTCGGCGCGCTTGCGCAGCGCGAAGGCCTTGCGGTCGAGGTCGATGCCCGTGGCAGGCACGGAAGCGCTGTCCGCGACGAAGATCTGCCGGAAGGCCGGCATCGTCGAACGGGCGGTGGCGCCGAGGAGTCCGGGGGCGGTCGGCACTTCGCGCCAGCCGAGGACGGTCAGGCCCTCTTCGGCGGCGATCGTCTCGATGGGCGAAACGGCGTCGTCCGCGCTGTCCTCCGGGAGGAAGGCGATGCCGACCGCGTAGGAGCCGGCCTCGGGCAGCTCGAACTCGGCCACCTCACGGAAGAACGCGTGCGGGACCTGCGAGAGGATGCCGGCGCCGTCGCCGGAGTCGGGCTCGGAGCCGGTGGCACCGCGGTGCTCCAGGTTGCGAAGAACCGTGAGCGCCTGCTCGACCAGCGCATGGCTCGCCTCGCCGGTGAGGGTGGCCACGAAGCCGACGCCACAGGCGTCATGCTCGTTGCGGGGGTCGTACATACCCTGCGCAGCAGGGCGAGCATCCATGAAGGACCACTTCTGGCCATTCTCGGAATGCTGGGACGGCTGGCGCGGCGTACGCATCGGCTCTCCCGTCGTCGTCGTGTGGCATATGCATTAAGCCGAGGGACGACGTTGGCCCTCTTGGAGTGCAAAATTTCGTGCAGGTTACATGATGGGGCGGTTCTCGGGAACTGGATACCGCGTACCAACATGCGGACACCGCAGTGCGCGGCATGATGACCGCGCTGCGGTGGAAGCAATGGGGGCCGAATCGGACAGATCGATGTCTCTCGCCCCATGACGAGGAGAGCGTCGTCGCCCTCCTCGCGGGTGCGCCGCAGGCTTCGTTGCCCACAGCGCTTACGGCTCATGCCCCGTGGTTAAGCGTTCGAAACCAGCGAGTAACGGCTACTTATGCGGCCCGACGCATAAGTGCACGATCACCTATCCTACGGCCGCACCGAACAGGTTGCCCAGGGCGTACGTCACACCGGCCGCCGCTCCGCCCAGCGCGAGCTGCCGCAGGCCACTGAACCACCAGGTACGAGCCGTCACCCTGGCCACCACCGCACCGCATCCGAAGAGCCCGGCGAGAGCCACCAGCACGGCGGGCCACAGCGTGGTCGCCCCCAGGAGATACGGGAGTACCGGGAGCAGCGCGCCGAGCGCGAACGCCCCGAACGACGACACCGCGGCGACCCCCGGCGAGGGCAGCTCACCAGGGTCGATGCCCAGCTCCTCGCGGGCATGTATCTCCAGCGCCTGCTCGGGATCGTGCGAGAGCTGCCGGGCCACTTCACGGGCGAGCTTCGGCTCGACGCCCCGGGACTCGTAGAGCGCGGCGAGCTCACGCTCCTCATCCTTGGGGTGCTTTCTCAACTCCCGTCGCTCCACGGCGAGTTCGGCCTCGACGAGCTCGCGCTGGGAGGCGACCGAGGTGTACTCGCCGGCGGCCATCGAGAAGGCGCCAGCGGCAAGACCGGCGAGCCCGGTGATGACGACGGTCTGATGCGAAACGGCTCCGCCGGCCACGCCGGTCATCAGGGCGAGGTTGGATACGAGCCCGTCCATCGCCCCGAAAACGGCCGGCCGCAGCCACCCACCACTGACGTCCCGGTGGGTGTGGTTGGCGCGGTGCGCCTCGTGCAGCGCCGCCTCGGTCTCGATGATGGCCATACCGTCCCCCAACTCCTTCGGGCGTTGCTCCGGAAGCTTCCGAGCCGGAACCTGCCGGACCGAACTTGGACTGATTCCACTTTTCGACAACCCTAAAATACGCCGCGAATTCCCCTCCCGCCAGCAAGGAAAGGCTGCCCTCACCTGCGCATTTACCGCGATCGCTCATCCGTAGGAGTGCTCGCACAAATGTCGACCGGGTGATGCTGGGGCGCCCGAGGCTCGCGTGAACCGCTCCGGTGGGACAGTTCCGCAAAGGGTTCCGCTCCCCGGGAGGGAGCCCCCGGAACCTCCGGAGGAGAGGCCGCGTATGGCATCGATCGCCTGCATTCCCTCGGTCCCGACGCCCAAAGACGCCGCCGTCCTGCGCGACAGAGCACGCGGCGCACTGCTCGGCCTGGCCGTGGGGGACGCGCTCGGCGCCCCCGCCGAGAACATGAAGCCCTCGGAGATCCGCGCCCGCTGGGGCCGCATCACCGGATACGTGGCCGAAAACCCCTCCGGCACGGACGACACGGAGTACGCGATCTTCTCGGGCCTCCTCCTCGCCCGGCACGGTTCGGCCCTCACCCCTGCCCATGTGGAGGCGGCCTGGCACCAGTGGATCGCCGACCTCGACGAGGGCCCCTTCCGGGGCGCCGGTTTCAGCGAACGCGGCACCCTGGAGAACCTGCGCCGGGGTCTCGCGGCCCCCATCTCGGCCCAGCACCGGCACGCCTGGAGCGACGGCCTCGCCATGCGTGCGGCGCCCTTCGGCGTCTTCGCGGCGGGCCGCCCGGCCGAGGCGGCCCGCCTGGTGGCGATCGACGGTTCGGTGAGCCACGACGGCGAGGGCATCTACGGCGGCCAGGCCGTGGCGGCGGGCGTGGCGGCGGCGATGGCGGGCGCGCCGACCATCGCGGTGGTGGCGTCGGCGCTGGCGGTGGTCCCGGACGACAGCTGGACGGCGCGGTCCCTTCGCCGCGCCGTGGCGGTGGCCCACCGAGGCGAACGCGCGGTGCGCTCCGCGGTGGTGATCGGCGGCTACCCCTGGACCGACCTGGCCCCCGAGGCGGTCGCGCTCGCCTTCGGCGCGTACGCGGCGGCCGACGGCGACTTCGCGGAATCGGTACTGACAGCCGTCAACATGGGCCGCGACGCGGACACGACGGCAGCGGTGGCGGGCGCCCTGGCGGGCGCGACACGCGGCGCCTCGGCCATCCCGCCGGAGTGGGCGCGGGCGATCGGCCCGGCCCGCGGCACCTGCCTCCCCTCCATGGCGGGCCACCACATCCTCGACGTCGCGGAACTGCTGACGCCGGGCGAGGGCGGCAAGTGGGGCGCGCCCCCGGATGCCGGACATAGCGCTGATCCCGTACGGCCGGAAGGGCGCCCGGCACCGGACCAGTCCGCGTACGTCCTCGCCTCCGACGACGACGCGGCGGCCGAAACGGAGGTACGGCCGTGAACCCGCCCCGGGTCGCGGACCTGCCGTTCGACCGAACCACGGAAACCGGAACGGGAACGGGTGCCGGTGCTGGTGCCGGAGCCGGAACTGGCGCCGAAGCCGGAACCGAAGCTGGAACCGGAACCGGTGCCGGAACTGGTGCCGGAACCGGAACCGGAGCTAGCGCCGAAGCCGGAACCGGTGCCGGAACCGGTGCTGAAGCCGGAACCGGAACCGGAGCCGGAGCCGGAGCCCGCTTTCAGCCTCTCCGGCGTTCGAGGAGCGAGGGCTCGGGAGCAGCACCCCCGAGGACAGGACGAGTAGAGGCGGCCGGGACGAAACACACCACCCCACGCCAGAGCCGAGGTTCACCCATGAGCAGCCAACGTCTCGAAGGACCGCTGCCCGGTCTCACCGCAGAAGCCGCAACCGGAGCCCCGGCAGAAGCCCGCGCCACAGCCCAGGCCGACACCCGAACCGGTCCCGGAACCGAAGGGGTCCGCCCATGAGCAGCCACCGTCCCGAAGGGCTGCTGCTCGGCCCCGACACCGGAACGAGCACCGCCACCAGCACCCGTCCCCGAGCCGGAACCCACGCCGGAACCCCGACCAGCGCCGGAACCGAAGCCGAGGTGCCCTCATGAGCAACCGTCGCGTCGAAGGACTGCTGCTCGGTCTCGCCGCCGGGGACGCCGCCGGGTGGCCCGCCGCCCGGCACCGGGCCGCCCGGATGCCCGACTGGACCCGCCGCCTCACCCGCGAGCTGGACACCTTCGCCGAGCAGAACGCGACGACGACCCTCCCCGTGCCGATCGCCCTCAACCAGCCCCCGGAACCGCTCCGGCTCGGCCCCTCGGACGACGCCGAGTGGGCGGCGTTCGCGGCGGAGGCCCTACTGCGGGCCGGGGCCGACGGTGTGCTGGGCGACCTGAGCCGGGAGCGCCGGGCACGGGCCGCCATCGACCTGTCGTGGAACGCGGTCGCCAGCGAGGTGGCAGCCGCCGCGGAACGCGCCCCCGAGGTCGAGTCGGCGGTGCTGCCACTGCGCGCCCGGATCTCCGTACGGGCCGGCCTCGGCAACCTCGCCGCAGGTCTGCGCCCGCCCGCCACCGGCCACGACAACCCGCACTACTTCGACGACGCGGCCTGCGTACGCGCGTGCGTGCTGGCGGTGGCCCACCCGGGCGACCCCCGACTCGCCGCCGAACTGGCCGAGTTCGACGCCCGCTACACCCAGGACGGCGACGGTGTGCACGGGGCCCGGGCGATGGCGGCGGCACTCTCACTGGCGCTGGTCGGCGGGGAGGTGGAGGCGTGCGTGACGGCGGCCGTGGCGGAACTGCCCGAGTGTACGGAGATCGGCCGCAACACCCGCCACGCGCTGAAGCTCGCGCAGGACGCGGACGGCGCGTTCGCTTTGGTCCCGCTCCTGGAACACCAGATCGTCGACCACGTCTACAGCTACGGCATCGCCGCCGCCGAGACGGTCCCCGTCGCCCTCGCGCTCGCCACCGCAGCACAGGGCCGGATCGCCGAGGCGGTCCCGGCGGCGGCCTGTCTGTCCCGGGTCGCGGACTCGGCCCCCGCACTCGCGGGCGCCCTCACCGGCGCGCTGGGCGGCGGCGCCGCGATCCCGGCGGCCTGGCGGGACGCCTGTCGCACCCTCTCCGGCTGTGCCCTCCCCAGGCTTACCGGCACCGACCTCGTGGAACTCGCCGAACTGCTCGAAGCCACGCAACGGGCCACTCCAGGAGGATGATTCGCGACATGACGCCCAAAAGAGAAGAAAGCCAGGCCGTGGGTCTGGACGAGCGGATCACCGGCGCCCTGGTCGGTGCGGCCGTCGGTGACGCGCTCGGCGGGCCCGTGGAGGGCTACACCCCCGAGCAGATCCTCGAACGCCACGCGGGCCGGGTCCACGGCATCGTCGGCCCCTGGAACGGGGACGCCTGGCGCACCGCCCGCCCGATCGCCCCGTACCACAAGGGCGACGGCCACGTCACCGACGACACCCTGATGACCCATGCGCTGGTACGGGTGTACGACCGGGTCCGGGACCATCTGGACGCGTACGCGATCGCCGACCACCTGGTCCCGGACCTGATGACGAACCCGCGCTGGATCCCTGAACTGGAGGCCGAGGCCCTCCCCCTGCAGCGCATCTTCCTGGCGGAGAAATGGCTGGTGGCCCGGCTCCACTACGGCCACGTCGACCCCCGCGAGGCAGGCGCGGGCAACATCGTCAACTGCGGTGCCGCGATGTACATGGCCCCGGTCGGCCTGGTCAACGCGGCCAACCCGGCGGGCGCGTACACCGAGGCCCTCGAACTCGCGGGCGCCCACCAGTCCTCGTACGGCAGAGAGGCGGCGGCGGTCTTCGCGGCGGGGGTAGCGGCGGCGTGTACCCCGGACGCGACCCCCGACTCGGTGATCGGAACCTGTCTGTCCCTGGCGAAGGACGGCACCCGGGCGGCGATCGAGAAGGTGTGCGAAGTGGCCGCCCGCTACACGGACTTCGAGTCGGCACTGCGGCCACTGCGGGAGGCGGTGACTCCGTACGACACGGTCGGCCCGGACTACCGCAGCCCGTCCCTGGGCGCCCGTCGGCCGTCCCGTCTCCACGCGATCGAGGAACTCCCCGTGGCGCTCGGCATGTTGGCCGTGGCGGGCGGCAACTACCGGCATACGGTGCTGGGTTCGGTGAACTACGGCAGGGACTGCGACTCGATCGCCACGATGGCGGGGGCGCTCGCCGGCGCGCTGGGCGCAGAGGTGCCGTCCGACTGGTCGAAGACGGTCGCGGAGGCAAGCCGTCTGGACCTGTGGGAGCCCGCCCGGACGCTGACCGAGGTGACCCGGGAGGTCTTCGAACGGGACGTGGACCGACGCCGTTCCCACGAGAGGGCGTTCGCCCAGCTCAGGAGTACGGGATGCTCCGACTGACCTGGGTCCAGCCGGAGGACCTGATCGGCCATGAGCTGCGCCAGGCGTCCCAGGACGGCCGCGAGCCCGGCAGAATCGCCGCCCGGTGGCGGGCGGCGGGCGGCCCCGAGGCGCCGCTGCGGGCGGGCGCGTCACCCGGCCCGGTCTCCCGTTACCTGCGGCTACTGGCCGAAGACCTGCTCGATGAACTGGCGGACCTGCCAAGCAGGTTGGCGGACGACGAGCCCACGGACCTGGCCTCAATCCGTGCACTGTGCCTCGACTGGCCCTCTGGGGGTCCGGGGGCCGAGCCCCCGGTTTCGGGAAGAGGCGGGCCGGGCGAAGCGATCCGCCCCGCCTCGGCCCCCGCTTCCCTCCGCCTCGAAGCCGCCTGGCTCGGCAGAGCCGCCGGCTGCCTCCTGGGCAAACCGGTGGAGAAACTTCCCCTCACCGCCATCCGCCATCTCGCACAGGCCACCGGCAACTGGCCGCTGAACACCTGGTTCACAGCCAGAGGAGTCCCCGGCCAACTCGCGACGGCGCACCCCTGGAACCGCCGGTCAGCAGCAACTTCCCTCGCCGAGAACATCGATGGCATGCCCGAGGACGACGACCTCAACTACCCCCTCCTCAACCTCCTCCTTCTCCAACGCCACGGCCCCCACTTCACCACCACGGACGTGGCGAAACTCTGGCTGGACGAACTTCCCCCAGGCCGCACCTTCACGGCCGAACGCATCGCCTACCGCAACCTCCTCTGCGGCCTCGAACCCCCGCTCACCGCCCGCCACCGCAACCCGTTCCGCGAATGGATCGGCGCCCTGATCCGCGCCGACGTCCACGGCTGGACCAACCCCGGCGCCCCGGCCACCGCCGCCGAACAGGCGCACCGCGACGCCACCCTCACCCACACCGCCAACGGCGTCTACGCGGCGATGTTCACGGCGGCCACCATCGCCCAGGCCGCCACCGGCATCCACGACATCCACACCTGTCTGCGCACCGGCCTGGCCGTCGTCCCCCCGCACTCCCGCCTCGCCGCAGCCATCCGCCACGGCATCCAACTGGCCGAGGTCCACCACGACTTCGAAGCCGTCGTCGACGAACTCCACGCCACCCACGCGGCCACCTACCACTGGGTCCACGCCATCCCCAACACCGCCCTGATCGCCGCCGCCCTCACTCACGCCGACGGCGACTTCACCGGTTCCATCTGCCGTGCCGTGTCCGGCGGCCTGGACACCGACTCCAACGGCGCGACGACCGGAAGCATCGCCGCCCTCCTCGCGGGCTCCCCCGATGCCCTCCCCGACCGCTGGACCAGCCCCCTGAAGAACCGACTCGCCACCTCCGTAGCGGACTTCAACGGCTCCGGCTTCGACACCCTCGCCCAACTGACCTGCTCCCTCACCCACTTGGAGGCAGCCCGCCCATGACCCGTATCGCCGTGCTGGGCAGCACGAACATGGACCTCGTCGCATACGTCAGCAAGGCCCCGCAGCGCGGGGAGACGGTAACGGGACGTGAGTTCCGTACGATCCCCGGCGGCAAGGGCGCCAACCAGGCGGTGGCGGCGGCCCGCGCGGGCGCTGACGTCTCGATGATCGGAGCGGTGGGCAACGACGCGTACGGCACCCGGCTCCGTTCCGTACTGGAGCACTCGGGCGTCGCCACCGACCGTCTCCGCACCGCGGAGGGCGCCTCCGGCACCGCGCACATCGTCGTGGACGACGAGGGCGGCAACGCGATCGTCGTCGTCCCCGCCGCCAACGGCACCGTCACCGCTCTCGCCCCCGGTGACGGGGGTCTGATCGCCACCGCCGACGCGCTGCTGCTCCAGCTGGAGATCCCGCTCACGGCGGTGGTCGAGGGCGCCCGGGCCGCGCGCCGACACGGCGTCCGTACGATCCTCACCCCGGCGCCCGCCGGACCGCTGTCACCCGAGCTCCTCGCCGTCATCGACCTGTTGGTGCCGAACGAGCACGAGGCAGCGGCCCTGACCGGCCTGACCGATCCACGCAGGGCCGCCACCGCACTCCTCGACCAGGTGCCGGAGGTCGTGGTCACGCTGGGCGCGGCCGGCAGTCTCTACGCGTCCCGAGACGCCGCCGAACCGGTCACCGTCCCCGCGCCGTCCGTCACCGCCGTGGACTCGACCGGCGCCGGGGACACCTTCGTCGGCGCCCTCGCGGTGGCCCTGGCCGAGGGCCGCCCGATGCCGGACGCCCTGGCGTGGTCCGCGGCGGCGGGGGCACTCTCCGTACAACGGCCGGGCGCGTCGGCGTCAATGCCGTACCGCGCCGAGATCGAGGCCAGGTACACGTCATGAACGCACCGGAAATGAACGCACCGGAGATGAGCGCACCCGAACGCCGCGCACCCTCCGCCGCGGCCCCCCTCACCGGTCTCCGCGTCCTCGACCTGGCCACCCTCTTCGCCGGCCCGCTCGCCGCCACCATGCTCGGCGACTTCGGCGCCGAAGTGATCAAGGTCGAGCACCCGTCGAAGCCCGACCCCTCCCGGGGCCACGGCCCGTCCAAGGACGGCATCGGCCTCTGGTGGAAACTGCTGGGCCGCAACAAGCGCGCGATGACCCTCGACCTCTCCCGGCCCGGCGGCCGGACCACGCTCCTCCGGCTCGCCGCCACCGCCGACGTCGTCATCGAGAACTTCCGCCCGGGCACCCTGGAGAAATGGGACCTGGGCTGGCCCGAGCTGTCCGCCGCCAACCCGCGTCTGGTCCTGGCCCGGGTCACCGCCTTCGGCCAGTTCGGCCCGTACGCTCATCGCCCCGGCTTCGGCACCCTCGCCGAGGCGATGAGCGGCTTCGCCGCGATCACCGGCGAACCGGACGCACCCCCGACGCTCCCGCCCTTCGGCCTCGCCGACTCGATCGCGGGTCTGGCGACGGCGTACGCCGTCATGACGGCACTCGCCGCCCGCGACCGCACCGGTGAGGGGCAGGTCGTCGACATGGCCATCATCGAACCGATCCTCACCGTCCTCGGTCCACAGCCGCTCTGGTACGACCAGTTGGGCCACGTCCAGCCGCGCACCGGCAACCGCTCGCAGAACAACGCGCCCCGCAACACCTACCGCACGGCCGACGGCACCTGGGTCGCCGTGTCGACCTCGGCCCAGTCGATCGCCGAACGCGTGATGCGCCTGGTCGACCGCCCGGAGCTGATCGACGAGCCCTGGTTCGCCACGGGCGCCGACCGCGCCCGGCACCCGGACGTCCTCGACGAGGCGGTCGGCGCATGGATCGCCCGCCACTCCCACACAGAGGTCATGGCGGCCTTCGAGAAGGCGGAGGCGGCGGTGGCCCCGATCCAGGACGTACGGGAGGTGATGACCGACCCGCAGTACCAGGCCCTCGACACCATCACCACGGTCGACGACCCCGACCTCGGACCGATCCGGATGCAGAACGTCCTCTTCCGCCTCTCCGCCACCCCCGGCGCGATCCGCTGGGCGGGCCGCCCGCACGGCGCGGACACCGCGGCCGTGCTCACCGAACTGGGCCTGACCACGCCCGAGATCGACGCCCTGCGCACCGAGGGAGCCCTATGAAGGCCGTGCCCCTGACCTGGCTGTACGTCCCCGGCGACCGCCCCGAGGTGGTGTCCAAAGCCCTCGCGTCCGGCGCCGACGTGATCGTCGTCGATCTGGAGGACGCGGTCGCCCCCGACCGCAAGGAGTACGCCCGCACAGCCACCGCCGAACGCCTCACCGACCCCCAGCCGGTCCCGGTCCACGTCCGGATCAACGCCCTGGACAGCCCCCTGGCCACCCCCGACCTCCAGGCCCTTCAGGGCCTCCCCGGTGTCTCGGGCCTACGGCTCCCGAAGGTGACGGCACCGCAGGACGTCGTGCGAGTCGCCGCCCGCACGGCCACCGGGGCCGGGCTCACGCTCCACGCCCTCCTCGAAAGCGCCCTCGGCATCGAACACGCCTTCGCCATCGCGACCGCCCACCCCGCCCTGCACTGCATCGCACTCGGCGAGGCCGACCTCCGGGCCGATCTGGGGGTACGAGGAGACGCGGGCCTCGACTGGTGCCGCTCCCGGGTCGTCGTGGCCGCACGGGCGGCCGGACTTGCTCCACCGCCCCAGTCGGTCCACCCGGACACCCGGGACCTCGACACCCTGGCCGTGTCCTGTGCCCACGGCCGTGCCCTGGGCTTCCTGGGCCGGTCGGCCATCCACCCCCGCCAGCTACCGGTCATCGAACGCGCCTATCTGCCCACCCCGGAGGAGATCGAGGAGGCCGAACAGATCGTCAAGGCGGCGGCGACCGACGAGGGCGCCCTGGCTCTCCCGGACGGCCGCTTCGTCGACGCGGCGGTGGTCGCGTCGGCACGCAGAACCCTGTCCCTGGCCGACCGCGACCGCCTCTGACCCGTACAACGGACGAGGGCGTCCCGGTCTTCGGGGCGCCCTCGTCGTCGTACAGCCAACGCTCAGCTCTTCTTGGTCGGCTCCGCTTCGGCCCTGCCCTCCGACTTCTCGTCGGAGTCGGCCCTGCTCTCGCCCTCTGCGCCGGCCTCGGCCTTCACCTCCGCCGATTCCGCATCGCCCTCAAGGCCCTTGTCACCCTCGGCAGCGTCCGACGCCGAACCGTCGGGGAGATCCGCACCCGGCTCCACGACTTCCTCCCGGCCCGGCCGCTTCTTCGCCGAGAGCACGAAGTAGACCACCGCGAGGATGAACACGACCAGCGCGGTCCAGTTGTTCAGCCGCAGGCCCAGGATGTGGTGGGCGTCGTCGACGCGCAGGTACTCGATCCAGAAGCGGCCCACGCAGTAGGTCGCGACGTACAGCGCGAACGCCCGTCCGTGCCCCAGCGTGAAGCGGCGGTCGGCCCAGATGACCAGCAGCGCGACACCGACGCACCACAGCGACTCGTACAGGAACGTCGGGTGGTAGTAGCCCGGGACCCGGCCGTCGGTCGAGGAGGTGATGTGGAGGGCCCAGGGGACGGTGGTCTCCCGCCCGTACAGCTCCTGGTTGAACCAGTTGCCCCACCGCCCGCACGCCTGCGCGAGGGCGATACCGGGGGCGAGGGCGTCGGCCCAGGCTGGCAGCGGGATACCGCGCCGGCGGCAGCCGATCCACGCGCCCAGGGCGCCGAGGGCGATCGCACCCCAGATTCCGAGGCCGCCCTCCCAGATCTTGAAGGCGTCCACCCAGTCGCGGCCCTCGCTGAAGTACAGCTCGTAGTCCGTGATCACGTGGTAGAGGCGGCCACCGACCAGACCGAAGGGCACGGCCCAGACCGCGATGTCGGCCACCGTGCCGGGCCGGCCACCGCGGGCGAGCCAGCGCTTGTTGCCGAGCCAGACCGCGGCGAAGACACCGAGGATGATGCAGAACGCGTAGCCGCGCAGCGGAATGGGTCCAAGTTGCAGCACCCCGCGCGACGGACTGGGAATGTAGGCGATTTCCATGGCAGTCCCGACGCTACCTTGACGGACACGGCGGATGTCAGCCGCCCCGGCAACGGCTCCATAACGGGCGGTGCCTCCGGTTCCGCTCACGACGGGGAACCGGAGGCTCTGGAGGCACCCGGGAAGGCCCAGGCCCTACGCCTTGTCGGCGGCCTCCACCATCTGCTTCAGCTTCGCCGGGGTCATCGTCTGGTCCTGGTAGATGTTCTTCCCGTCGAGCAGCACGGTCGGCGTGCCGCCGAAGCCGCCGCTCTGGAAGGCCTCGTTCGACTTCGCGACCCAGCTGTTGTGGGTGCCCTCCTCGACACACGTCCGGAACGCGGGCGTGTCGAGCCCGTCGACCTTCGCCGCCAGCTCGATGAGCCTGCTGTCCTTCGCGAAGGCGTCGTCGGCCTCCTGCGGCTGGTTCTCGTAGAGCACGTCGTGGTACTCGGTGAACTTGCCGGCGTCCTGGGCACAGGCGGCGGCGTTGGCCGCGTGCCGGGAGCCACTGCCGCCCATGTTGCCGTCGATGATCGTCGCCAGGTGGTAATTCACCTTCAGTTTGCCCGCGTCCGTCAACTCATGGATGGTCGAGCGGTAGTTGGTCTCGAAGGACTGGCAGGCCGGACAGCGGAAGTCCTCCCACACCGTGAGCGTCGACCTGGCGCTCTCCTCGCCCGCCGGGATGGCGAGGCTGTCCTTGCCCTGGGCACCCGAGGGGGCCACGACCGGACCGGCGCTCTCGCTCTTGCTGTCCTTGCCGGAGTTCGCGGCGACGACACCGATCACCGCCGCGAGGCCCAGCACGCAGACGACACTGGCGCCCACGATCAACACCCGCCGCCGCTTCTCCGCGGACCTCTGCTTCTCACGCTCGACCGCCAGCCGCTCGCGGGCGGTGCGCTTTCCGTCACGATTCTTCTCGCTCACACCCGCAGAACGAACCGGGGAGACGCATTGCGCCTCCCCGGCCCCAGGTCCACCCGTTCGGGCGACCTGTACGAAATGTCCCGCCCTATTACGCCGTGCCGCGCACGCCCTTCGCGAGGTCGGCGGCGAGTCCCCGTACGGCCTCGACACCGGCCGCGTGGTCCGGGGCGTCCAGCATCCGCTTGACGAAGGCCGAACCGACGATCACCCCGTCGGCGAAGCCTGCGACCTCGGCGGCCTGGGTCGCGTTCGAGACACCGAGCCCGACACAGACCGGCAGGTCCGTGCCGGTGCCCCGGGTGCGCTGGACCAGATCCTGGGCCTGGGCGCCGACCGACGCCCGGGTCCCGGTGACCCCCATGAGCGAGGCGGCGTACACGAACCCGCTGCCCGCCGCCGTGATCTCCCCGAGCCGCGCGTCCTTGCTGCTGGGCGCGACGACGAAGACGGTCGCGAGCCCGTGCTTCCCGGCGTGCTCCCTCCACAGCGCCGACTCCTGTACGGGCAGGTCGGGCAGGATGCACCCGGCGCCGCCCGCCTCGGCCAGCTCGGCGGTGAACCGCTCGACGCCGTAGCGGTCGATGGGGTTCCAGTACGTCATGACGAGCACCGGCTTCCCGCTGGCCCGGTAGGCATCCCGGACCGTGCGCAGCACGTCCGCGATCTTGACTCCACCGCGCAGGGCGATGTCGTCGGCGGTCTGGATGACGGGCCCGTCGAGCACCGGGTCGCTGTGCGGCAGCCCGACCTCGACGATGTCGGCACCGCCCTCGAACACGGCTTTGATGGCGTCGATTCCGCCGTCGACGGTCGGGAACCCGGCGGGGAGGTACGCGATGAGCGCGGACCGCCCCTCGGCCTTGGCAGCGGCGAGGGTGTCGCTCAACAGCTGGATGTTGCCGCTCACTTGGCGTCCCCCTCGATCTCCGCGATCTCGCTGTCCGCGTCGGCCGCGACAGTGGCGTCGGCCTCGGTGTCGTACAGGCCGAAGTACCGGGCGGCGGTGTCCATGTCCTTGTCGCCGCGCCCGGAGAGGTTGATGACGATCAGCCCGTCCCTGCCCAGCTCCTTGCCGACCTCCAGCGCACCGGCCAGCGCGTGCGCGCTCTCGATGGCCGGAATGATGCCCTCGGTACGGGACAGCAGGCGCAGCGCCTGCATGGCGGCGTCGTCGGTGACCGCGCGGTACTCGGCGCGACCGCTGTCCTTGAGGTAGGAGTGCTCGGGCCCGATGCCCGGGTAGTCGAGTCCGGCGGAGATGGAGTAGGGCTCGGTGATCTGCCCCTCCTCGTCCTGCAGGACGTACGACCGCGACCCGTGCAGGATGCCGGGCTCACCGGCGGTGAGGGTGGCCGCGTGCTCGCCGGTGTCGACACCGTGCCCACCGGGCTCGCACCCGATGAGCCGTACACCGGTATCGGGAATGAAGGCGTGGAAGAGCCCGATGGCGTTGGACCCGCCGCCCACGCAGGCGACGGCGGCGTCGGGGAGCCGTCCGGCCCGCTCCAGGAGCTGGCGCCGGGCCTCGACACCGATCACCCGGTGGAAGTCGCGCACCATGGCCGGGAAGGGGTGCGGCCCGGCGACGGTCCCGAACAGGTAGTGCGTGTGGTCGACGTTGGCGACCCAGTCGCGGAACGCCTCGTTGATGGCGTCCTTGAGGGTGCGCGAGCCGGACTTCACGGCGATGACCTCGGCGCCGAGCATGCGCATCCGGGCCACGTTGAGAGCCTGGCGCTGGGTGTCGATCTCACCCATGTAGATGGTGCAGTCGAGCCCGAACAGCGCACAGGCGGTCGCGGTGGCGACCCCGTGCTGACCGGCACCGGTCTCGGCGATGACGCGGGACTTGCCCATCCTCCTGGTGAGGAGGGCCTGCCCGAGCACGTTGTTGATCTTGTGGGACCCGGTGTGGTTCAGGTCCTCCCGCTTGAGGAAGACCCGGGCGCCACCGGCGTGCTCGGCGAACCGGGGCACCTCGGTGAGAGAGCTGGGCCGCCCGGTGTAGTGGACGAGCAGATCGTCGAGCTCACGGGCGAACTCCGGGTCGGACTTCGCCTTGTCGTACTCGACGGCGACCTCGTCCACGGCGGCGACGAGCGCCTCCGGAATGAACTTGCCGCCAAAGGCACCGAAGTACCCCTCGGCACTGGGCACCTGACCCGCCGGATCTGGAATGAAGAACTCGCTGGACATACGACTACCTCACAGGGGCAGAGCCCCGGGGTCGATCTGGACATGGGAAGCGTGAGGGGGACGCGCCCCCAGGGGCGCGGGGAACTGCGCGACCAGTCGCAACCGGCCCGCGGCCGACAGACACCCCTCGCGAAGCGCAACGCCGGGGCGCAGCCCGAATCAGACGGCCCGCACCCTACTGCCAAGCCCCGCGGGGCCATCGCATCCCATTGACCTGTCCAGGCTCGTCACCGATGACATACCGGACCCGCCGCCCGTGCACACGCCTCGCAGGCGCACGGCAGCCGCGCGGCCGGCACCCGCGGGCAAGGCGGGCGTACCGGTCTCCGGTGGTCACGGTGATCGAAAACATCACCGGCAACTCTACCGTCGCACCCACGGACACCTGACCGTCCGGGGTCATGCCCGGCTCAGCCCCGCCCGTGCCGCAGCGCGGGATGCTCCCCCGCCGCCACCAGATCGGACACCGCGGACCTGGGGTCACGGCCCGTCACGAGGGACTCTCCGACCAGCACCGCGTCGGCCCCCGCGTTGGCGTACGCGATCAGATCGTGCGGGCCGCGGATTCCGGACTCGGCGATCTTGACGATGCTGTCGGGGATCTCGGGGGCGACCCGCTCGAAGGTGGAGCGGTCGACCTCCAGGGTTTTCAGGTCGCGCGCGTTGACACCGATGACCCGGGCCCCCGCGTCCACCGCCCGCTCGACCTCGTCCTCGTCATGCACCTCGACGAGCGGGGTGAGCCCGATGGACTCGGCGCGCTCGATGAGGGACTCCAGGGCCGGCTGTTCGAGGGCGGAGACGATCAGCAGGGCCAGATCGGCACCGTACGCCCGCGCCTCCCACAGTTGGTACGACGTGACGATGAAGTCCTTGCGCAGCACCGGGATGTCCACCCGGGCGCGCACCGCCTCCAGGTCGTCCAGCGAGCCGCCGAAGCGGCGCTGTTCGGTGAGTACGGAGATGACGGCCGCGCCGCCCGCCTCGTAGTCCGCCGCGAGGCCCGCCGGGTCGGCGATCGCCGACAGCGCGCCCTTGGAAGGGCTGGACCGCTTGACCTCGCAGATGACCTTGACGCCGTCGCCGCGCAGTGCGGCAACCCCGTCCTTGGCGGCGGGAGCCTTCGCCGCGCGCTCCTTGAGCTCGTCGAGGCTGACGCGCGCCTGCCGTTCCGCGAGGTCGGCACGGACTCCGTCGATGATCTCGTCGAGCACACTCACGCGAGCGGCCCCCTTCCAGACGGTAGGCGATTGGCTGTTCAAGCCAGTCACACCATTGAAGCTGCACAAACTGTCAAAGCTGGTCACTCCGATGGTATCCGCAGGAGGGCACACCCCTCACATCCGGTTGACACCAGTCCCACTACCTGGACATTCATCATTTGATCAAGGGTGGAGCCAGCCACCGAACGGCAAGTTCCGGACAACTGTGAAGACCAGCAGCAATACTCCCAGGCTCCACAGCTGTACCGGCCCGAGGTCGATCCGCAGCGGTCGTCCGCGCACCGCACGGACCACCCAGACGGTCCACAGGGCGGCGAAGGCCACGTACCCCGTCACGGCGAGCGCGTTGGCCCCGAGGGCCGTCAGCCAGTCCCCGTGGACGAAGGCGTAGGCGCTGCGCAGGCCGCCGCAGCCGGGGCAGTACACACCGGTCAGGCGCAGCAGCGGGCAGACCGGGTAGTGCCCCGGTTCGTTGGGGTCGACCGTCCCGACGTACGCGAAGGCCCCGGCGACGGCCGCGAGCACCCCGGCGGGCACCGCCAGCCGTCCCGCGACGGCACCGGCACCCGACGGCACACCCTGTTGAGCCCGCTCGGTGTTCACGCCACGCATTCTGCCCCCTGCGGGGCGTACACGCGCGAGGGGCGGCCCCGGCGCTTTCGCCGGGCCGCCCCTGCAGTCCGAGAACCGGTCCCTGCGGGGTTCAGCTCTCGGCACCCGCCGGTTCGCCCGCAACCCTGTGGCCCTGGCGGCCCTGGGTGGTCGGCTTCTGCTTGCCGAGGCCCATCGCGGCCATGATCCAGCCGACGACACCGCCGAGGACCACGATCACCATGCCGGCCCAGAAGCCCAGCGGCTCGGCCATCACCATGAAGGCGCCCGATACGCAGAAACCGATGATGGCGATGGTGACGCCGGTCCAGGCGGCCAAAGTGTGACCGTGGCTGCTGCCCGCCATGACTTGCTCCTCGTTGCTGAGTTGCTGGTTGTTTGATGCAGTACGTGGTGAGCCGGACGCTCGTCGTCCATTGTCCCGCACGCGCGCGTGTGCGGGACCCCGGGGGTCGACCCAGCGGGTCGGCCCGGGCCCTAGCAGGTCTGGCGACGTCAGCAGCGCCCCACAGGGGCGCGGGGCCGTGTCGGTCCGCGACTCCGCCGCGTGGGCGCGACAGCCACGACGGACCCGTGGACAACGCACCGCCCTTCCAGCGGAGCGCTTACGCCCCGGTGGGGTCCTCGCCCCGGTCGAGGGCCTTCCAGATCTCCTCGGGCCGGTCGGGGTCCACGGCCTTCGCACGGGGGCGCGGACGCGGGGCGCCGCCGCGCTCGTACCGGCCGGACATGGCGGGCCACAGGCGGCCGTAGCGCAGGGCGAGGAGTCCGGCGAGGAGGATCAGCGCGCCGCCGACGGCGGCCGCGTACGGCCAGCCGGTGTGGCTGAGGGTGTTCACGGTGGCCGCGGTGTCGCCGGTGGCCCGCGCGGCCTTCTCGTCGAGCGCGGAGCTGTCGGAGGCGCCGAGGACGGCCGCGGCGACCGTACCCGCGCCGGACAGCGCGAGCAGCGCGGCGACCAGGAAGCGGCCGGAGCGGCGGACGGCGAAGACGGCGACGAGCGCGGCGAGGCCCACTATGGCGAGGGCCGCGGGCACGCCCGTGACGTCGCTGCCGCTGGCGGTCAGCGGGAAGGCGCCGCCGGCCACCGTGGCGGTGCCCTCCGACCAGCGCTGGCGGGTGGCGAGCAGCGCGACGGCCGCGCCGAGCGCACCGGCCAGCAACGCGACGGCGAGGCTGAGCCGGCCGGCCCGGCCGGCGAGGGGGGCTTCGGAACGTGGGGGAGGTACGGGTACGGCAGTCACGTACCCCACTATCGCCTGAACCCCGGGCGAACCGTCACCCGGGGCTCACTGGGAACCTCCGGAGACGTTCCACACGATCGAGTGAAACCGGGCTCTGTGCGCTGTGAGAGTCGAACGCACGCTGTTCCTTGACAGGACCCGGGCTGGTTCCAACCCTGCTGGTGTTGAGCGCGTAAGACCTGACCGCTCGCTGAGCGGCCGGGCGGCGTGAGCCAGGAGTCCCCCTGTTTCGGCCGGGGGAGGGTTCAAGTGAGAAGCGCCCCATCATGCCGGCGCACGTGGCTGCCGACCGCCCGGAACGAAGTACACCATCCGGCCGGTCGGCAGCGCCCTACTGCCCCAGCCGGTTCGCGGTGTGAACGGCGCGCAGGACCGCTGCGGCCTTGTTGCGGCACTCGTTGTCCTCCGAGACAGGGTCGGAGTCGGCGACGACGCCGGCGCCCGCCTGGACGTACGCCGTGCCGTCGCGCAGGAGGGCCGTGCGGATGGCGATGGCGGTGTCGGAGTCGCCGGCGAAGTCGAGGTAACCGACGGCGCCGCCGTACAACCCCCGCCTGGACGGCTCCAGTTCGTCGATGATCTGCATCGCGCGTGGCTTGGGCGCTCCGGAGAGCGTGCCGGCCGGGAAGCAGGCCGTGAGGACGTCGAAGGCGGTGCGGCCGGGTGCCACGCGGCCGGTGACGGTCGAGACGATGTGCATGACGTGCGAGTACCGCTCGACGGACATGAAGTCGACGACCTCGACGGAGCCGGGTTCGCAGACCCGGCCGAGGTCGTTGCGCCCGAGGTCGACGAGCATGAGGTGCTCGGCGCGTTCCTTGGGGTCGGCGAGCAGTTCGTCGGCGAGGGCCTGGTCCTCCTGCGGGGTCGCCCCGCGCTGCCGGGTGCCCGCGATGGGGTGGACCATGGCGCGCCCGTCCTCGACCTTGACGAGGGCCTCGGGGGACGATCCGACGACGTCGAACCCGTCGAAGCGGAACAGGTACATGTACGGGGACGGGTTGGTGGCCCGCAGGACCCGGTAGACGTCCAGCGCGCTTGCCGTGCACGGTGTTTCGAAGCGCTGGGAGGGGACCACCTGGAAGGCCTCCCCGGCCCGGATGCGCTCCTTGATGTCCTCGACGGCCACCTGGTAGTCGGGGCCGCCCCACAGGGCCGTGTACTCGGGGAGCTCGGAGGGCGGGAGCACGGCGGGCGGCTGGGAGACCGCGCGCGAGAGGTCGGCCTGCATGGCGTCGAGGCGGGCCACGGCGTCGGCGTGGGCCTCGTCGACGCCCGTGTCGAGGTCGTTGTGGTTGACCGCGTTGGCGATCAGCAGGACCGAGCCCTCCCAGTGGTCCATGACGGCCAGATCGCTGGTGAGCAGCATGGTCAGCTCGGGCAACTGAAGGTCGTCGCGCTCGCCGGGGCCGATCTTCTCCAGGCGGCGCACGATGTCGTACCCCAGGTAGCCGACCATGCCGCCGGTGAAGGGCGGCAGGCCCTCCTGGTGGGGGGTGTGCAGCGTCTCGATGGTGGCGCGCAGGGCGGCGAGCGGGTCGCCCTCGACGGGAACGCCGACGGGCGGGGTGCCGAGCCAGTGGGCCTGGCCGTCGCGGGCCGTGAGGGTGGCGCTGGACCGGACGCCGACGAAGGAGTAGCGGGACCAGGACAGACCGTTCTCGGCCGACTCCAGCAGGAAGGTGCCGGGGCGCTCGGCGGCGAGTTTGCGGTAGAGCGCGACCGGGGTGTCGCCGTCGGCGAGGAGCTTGCGGGTGACGGGGATGACGCGCCGGTCGGTGGCCAGCTTGCGGAAGGTCTCGAGGTCCATGGCGGCTGACCTTACTGATTCTGCGGGAGCACGCCGGAATCGGCGCCCTCGAACGACAGGTCGAGCAGGACGTCGGCGTCGAAGCAGGTCCGCGCCCCGGTGTGGCAGGCGGCGCCCACCTGGTCGACCTTGACGAGCACGGTGTCGGCGTCGCAGTCGAGGGCGACGGACTTCACGTGCTGGAAATGGCCGGAGGTGTCGCCCTTGACCCAGTACTCCTGGCGGCTGCGCGACCAGTAGGTGCAGCGGCCCGTGGTCAGGGTGCGGTGCAGCGCCTCGTCGTCCATCCAGCCGAGCATGAGCACCTCACCGGTGTCGTACTGCTGGGCGATGGCGGGGACAAGCCCGTCGGGGCCGCGCTTGAGGCGCGCGGCGACCTCCGGGGCCAGGGGGCTGGGGCCGCTGGACCTGCTGGGCGGGGGCGTGCTGCTGGTCATGGGGCCATTGTGCCGCGCCCCACTGACACTGCCCGGGGATGTCCACTGGGCGGACCGCGGGGACAGTCGTAGGCTTGCAGGCATGTCTACCTACGCGAAGCGTGAACGACTTCTTCTCGCCGACCTGTTGGAGACCGAGGGTCCCGACGCCCCGACTCTGTGCGAGGGCTGGCTGACCCGCGAGCTCGCCGCGCACGTGGTGGTGCGCGAGCGCCGCCCGGACGCCGCCGGCGGGCTGCTGATCAAGCAGCTCGGCTCCCGTCTGGAGCGCGTGATGGCGGAGTTCACCGACAAGCCGTACGAGGAGCTGATCCAGCTGATCCGTACCGGCCCGCCGCGTTTCTCGCCGTTCTCGTTGAAGCAGGTCGACGAGGCGTCGAACACGGTCGAGTTCTACGTCCACACGGAGGACGTACGCCGGGCGCGGCCCGACTGGACACCCCGCGAGCTGGACCCGGTCTTCCAGGACGCCCTGTGGTCCCGTCTGGAGCGCACCGCCCGTCTGACGGGCCGCGGCGCGGCGACGGGCCTGGTGCTGCGCCGTCCGGACGGCCAGACGGCGGTCGCGCGCCGCGGCACCCCGGTGGTCACGGTGACCGGCGAGCCGTCCGAGCTGCTGCTGTTCGCGTACGGCCGTCAGGGCGTCGCCGATGTGGAACTGGAGGGCGACAAGGACGCGATCGCGAAGCTGCACGAGTCGAAGCAGCTGGGCATCTGAGCCGGGCGCGGTCCCGCGCCCCCGAAAGGGGCGCGGGACCGCATCGATTACTCAGCGAACAGGATGCCCCGCCTCGCGCAGCGTCGCCTTGACCTGGCCGATCCGCAGATCGCCGAAGTGGAATACGGAGGCCGCGAGGACGGCGTCCGCGCCCGCGGCGACGGCGGGCGGGAAGTCGGCGAGACGGCCCGCTCCCCCACTGGCGATCAGCGGCACGCTCACATGCTTGCGTACGGCCTCGATCATCTCGATGTCGTAGCCGTCCTTCGTGCCGTCCGCGTCCATCGAGTTGAGCAGGATCTCGCCGGCGCCCAGTTCGGCGGCCCGGTGTGCCCACTCGACGGCGTCGATGCCGGTGCCGCGACGTCCGCCGTGGGTGGTGACCTCGAAGGACCCGGAGTCGGTGCGGCGGGCGTCCACGGACAGCACCAGCACCTGCCGGCCGAACCGCTCGGCGATCTCGCGGATCAGGTCGGGACGCGCGATGGCCGCCGTGTTGACGCCGACCTTGTCGGCGCCGGCGCGCAGCAGCTTGTCGACGTCCTCGGCCGCGCGCACCCCGCCGCCCACGGTGAGCGGGATGAACACCTGTTCGGCGGTGCGTCGGACCACGTCGTAGGTGGTCTCGCGGTTGCCCGACGAGGCGGTGATGTCCAGGAACGTCAGTTCGTCGGCGCCCTCGGCGTCGTACACCTTGGCCATCTCGACGGGGTCGCCCGCGTCGCGCAGGTTCTGGAAGTTGACGCCCTTGACGACCCGGCCGTTGTCCACGTCCAGGCAGGGGATGACGCGTACGGCAAGGGTCATGCTGCGGACACCCCTCGGAACGCCTCCACCTCGACCTCGACGACCAGGCTGGGGTCCACGAAGCCGGAGACGATGATCATGGATGCGGCGGGCCGGACGGAGTCGAACAGCTCCTTGTGAGCGCGTCCGATGTCGTCCACGTCCCGCGCGTGGGTGATGTACATGCGCGTACGCACGACGTCGTCCCGTCCCAGACCCAGCTCCTCCAGCGCCGCGAACGCGACGTTGAAGGCGTTGACCGTCTGCTCGTAGGGACCGCCGCCGGCAATCTGGCCGTCCACTATCGACGTGCAGCCGGAGACGAGGACCAGCCCGTTCGGCAGTTCCACGGCACGGGAGTACCCGAAGGTCTCCTCCCAGGGCGCACCGGTCGTGACTCGCCGTACGTCGCTCACTGGGACACCGCCTCCAAGGCCTCTTCCAGGGTGAACGCCTTCGCGTACAGGGCCTTCCCGACGATGGAGCCCTCGACACCGAGCGGGACCAGTTCGGCGATGGCCCGCAGGTCGTCCAGGGACGACACACCGCCGGACGCCACGACCGGCCGGTCGGTCGCCGCGCAGACGTTGCGCAGCAGCTCCAGGTTCGGGCCCTGGAGCGTGCCGTCCTTGGCGATGTCGGTCACGACATACCGCGCGCAGCCCTCGGAGTCGAGGCGCTCAAGCGTCTCGTAGAGGTCGCCGCCGTCCCGGGTCCAGCCGCGTCCGCGGAGCGTGGTTCCCCGTACGTCCAGGCCGACCGCGATCTTGTCGCCGTGCTCGGCGATGACCTTGGCGACCCACTCCGGGGTCTCCAGGGCGGCCGTGCCGAGATTCACCCGGGTGCAGCCGGTGGCGAGGGCGGCGGCCAGCGTGTCGTCGTCCCGGATGCCGCCGGACAGCTCCACCTTGATGTCCATCGCCCCGGCGACCTCGGCGATCAGCTTGCGGTTGTCGCCGGTGCCGAAGGCCGCGTCCAGGTCGACCAGGTGCAGCCACTCGGCGCCGGAGCGCTGCCAGGCGAGGGCGGCCTCCAGGGGGGAGCCGTACGAGGTCTCCGTACCGGATTCGCCGTGCACGAGGCGGACGGCCTGGCCGTCGCGGACGTCGACGGCGGGGAGGAGTTCGAGCTTCGCGGAAGTCGTCGGGGGCATCAGAGGGTTCCGATCCAGTTGTTCAGCAGCTGCGCTCCGGCGTCGCCGGACTTCTCGGGGTGGAACTGGGTGGCCCACAGGGCGCCGTTCTCGACGGCCGCCACAAAGGGCTTGCCGTGCGTCGACCAGGTGACCTTGGGGGCCCGCATCGCCGGGTTCGCGGTCTCCAGGGACCAGTCGTGGACGGCGTACGAGTGGACGAAGTAGAAGCGCGCGTCGGCGTCGAGTCCCGCGAAGAGCTGGGAGTCGGCCGGGGCCTCGACGGTGTTCCAGCCCATGTGGGGCACGATGTCGGCCTGGAGCGGTTCGACGGAGCCGGGCCACTCGTCGAGGCCCTCGGTCTCGACGCCGTGCTCGATACCGCGCGCGAAGAGGATCTGCATGCCCACGCAGATGCCCATCACGGGACGGCCGCCGGAAAGCCGGCGCCCGACGATCCAGTCGCCGCGCGCTTCCTTGAGGCCGCGCATACAGGCGGCGAAGGCGCCGACACCCGGCACCAGCAGCCCGTCCGCGTTCATGGCCGTGTCGAAGTCACGCGTTATCTCGACGTCGGCACCCGCGCGCGCGAGCGCGCGTTCGGCGGACCTCACGTTCCCGAAGCCGTAGTCGAAGACCACGACCTTCTTCGATGCGCTCAATTCCATACCTCCAGCCTCATGACACCGGCGACCAGACACATCGCGGCGGCTATCGAGAGCAGAACGATGAGGTTCTTCGGCATCTGCTGCTTGGCGAAGGAGATGATCCCGCCGACCAGGAAGAGGCCGACGACGATCAGGACGGTGGACAGGCCGTTCATGGCTAGAGGGCACCCTTCGTGGAGGGCAGGATGCCGGCCGCGCGCGGGTCCTTCTCGCTCGCGTACCGCAGCGCCCGCGCGAGTGCCTTGAACTGGCACTCCACGATGTGGTGCGCGTTGCGCCCGTAGGGCACGTGCACGTGCAGCGCGATCTGGGCCTGGGCGACGAAGGACTCCAGGATGTGCCGGGTCATCGTGGTGTCGTACTCGCCGATCATCGGCGCCATCTTCTCGGGCTCGGTGTGCACGAGGTAGGGGCGGCCGCTCAGGTCCACCGTCACCTGGGCGAGGGACTCGTCCAGGGGCACCGTGCAGTTGCCGAAACGGTAGATGCCCACCTTGTCGCCGAGCGCCTGCTTGAAGGCGGCGCCGAGGGCGAGGGCGGTGTCCTCGATGGTGTGGTGCGAGTCGATGTGCAGGTCGCCCTCGGTCTTCACGGTCAGGTCGAACAGACCGTGCCGGCCGAGCTGGTCGAGCATGTGGTCGTAGAAGCCCACGCCCGTCGACACATCGACCTTGCCGGACCCGTCGAGATCGATCTCGACGAGGACCGACGTCTCCTTGGTGGTGCGCTCAACACGCCCTACGCGGCTCATGGCTCGCCCTGCTCCTTCTTCAGTTGACGTACCGCGTCGAGGAACGCGTCGTTCTCGGCGGGAGTTCCGGCGGTGACCCGCAGCCACCCCGGTACGCCGTTGTCCCGGACCAGGACGCCCCGGTCGAGGATCTGCTGCCACGCCTCGTGGGAGTCGGCGAAGGTGCCGAACTGCACGAAGTTGGCGTCGGACTCGGTGACGTCGAACCCGATGGCGCGCAGTTCGGTGACCAGCCGGTCCCGCTCGGCCTTCAGCTGCTCGACGTACTTGAGCAGCGTGTCCGTGTGCTCCAGGGCGGCCAGGGCGGTCGCCTGCGCCACGGCGGACAGGTGGTAGGGCAGCCGTACGAGCTGCACGGCGTCGACGACGGCCGGGTGCGCGGCGAGATAGCCGAGGCGCAGGCCCGCCGCGCCGAACGCCTTCGACATGGTCCGGGAGACGACGAGATTCGGCCGTCCTTCGATCAGCGGCAGCAGTGAGTCGCCGTGGCTGAACTCGACGTACGCCTCGTCGACCACCACGATCGACGGCTTGGCGGCCTGCGCGGCCTCGTACAGCGCGAGGACCGTCTCGCGCGGGACCGCGTTGCCGGTCGGGTTGTTGGGGGTGGTGATGAACACGACGTCCGGCCGGTGCTCGGCGATGGCGTTCCCGGCCGCCGCGAGATCGATCGTGAAGTCGTCGTTGCGGGGACCGGAGATCCAGCCGGTGCCCGTCCCGCGCGCGATGAGCCCGTGCATCGAGTACGACGGCTCGAAGCCGATCGCCGTACGGCCCGGTCCGCCGAAGGTCTGCAGCAGCTGCTGGATGACCTCGTTGGAGCCGTTGGCGGCCCATACGTTGGCGGGACCGACCTCGTGACCGGACGTGTCCGTCAGGTACCCGGCGAGCCGCGTACGCAGCTCCACGGCGTCCCGGTCGGGGTAGCGGTTGAGGTTGCGGGCCGCCTCGCGCACCCGCTCGGCGATCCGCTCGACGAGCGGTTCGGGCAACGGGTAGGGGTTCTCGTTGGTGTTCAGCCGTACGGGGACGTCGAGTTGGGGCGCGCCGTAGGGGGACTTGCCACGCAGCTCGTCGCGTACGGGAAGATCGTCGATGCCGAAGCTCACTTGCTCGTCGGTACCTTCCATCCGAACCTCGCCTTGACCGCCGCGCCGTGCGCGGGCAGGTCCTCCGCCTCCGCCAGTGTCACCACGTGATGCGCCACGTCGGCCAGCGCGTCCCGCGTGTAGTCGACGATGTGGATGCCGCGCAGGAAGGACTGGACGGAGAGTCCGGAGGAGTGGCAGGCGCAGCCTCCGGTCGGCAGGACGTGGTTGGACCCGGCCGCGTAGTCGCCGAGCGAGACCGGCGCCCAGGGCCCGACGAAGATCGCGCCGGCGTTGCGCACCCGGTCGGCCACGGCCGCGGCGTTCGCGGTCTGGATCTCCAGGTGCTCGGCGCCGTAGGCGTCGACGACCCTCAGCCCTTCCTCCACACCGTCGACGACGACGATCGCGGACTGCTTGCCCGCCAGCGCCGGGGCGATGCGGTCCTCGATGTGCTTGGTGGCCGCGACCTGCGGCTCCAGCTCCTTCTCGACCGCGTCCGCGAGCGCCACGGAGTCCGTGACGAGGACGGCGGCGGCCAGCGGGTCGTGCTCGGCCTGGCTGATCAGGTCGGCGGCGACGTGCACCGGGTCGGCGGTGTCGTCGGCGAGGATCGCGATCTCGGTGGGGCCGGCCTCGGTGTCGATGCCGATCTTTCCCGCGAAGTACCGCTTGGCGGCGGTGACCCAGATGTTGCCGGGGCCGGTCACCATGTTGGTGGGCGCGCACGACTCGGTGCCGTACGCGAACATCGCGACGGCGGTGGCACCGCCGGCCGCGTACACCTCGTCGACGCCGAGCAGCGCGCAGGCGGCGAGGATGGTGGGGTGCGGAAGCCCGTCGAACTCGGCCTGCGCCGGGGAGGCGAGGGCGATCGACTCGACGCCCGCTTCCTGCGCGGGCACGACGTTCATGATCACGGAGGAGGGGTACACGGCCCGGCCACCGGGCGCGTACAGCCCGACCCGGTCCACGGGCACCCACTTCTCGGTGACCGAACCGCCGGGCACGACCTGGGTCGTGTGGGTCGTACGGCGCTGCTCACGGTGGACGAGACGGGCGCGGCGGATGGACTCCTCCAGGGCCGCGCGGACGGCCGGATCCAGCTGCTCCAGCGCGTCGGCGAGGGCCTGGGCGGGCACGCGTACGGATTCCAGCCGGACGCCGTCGAACTTCTCGGCGAAGTCGATCAGCGCGGCGTCGCCCCGATGATGCACGGCCTCGCAGATCGGACGCACCTTCTCCAGGGCGGCCGAGACGTCGAAGTCGGCTCGGGGCAGCAGGTCGCGCAGGGCGGGTCCCTCGGGGAGGGCGTCGCCGCGCAGATCGATTCGGGAGATCACGCGGTCAATTCTCTCAGACGGGGATCGGGCGGCGTTCGCGCGTATCAGTGGCTGATACAGAGCGTTGCGGAACGCGCCGCAGGAATGCGACGGGAACCCGGAAGATCACCTTCACGTCTTGAGTTCAGAGGGTTACTGAGCGGGCAGAACGGTTGTACGAAACCCGTTGGTAACGCCTGGTGACACGGGGAGGAGTGGGAAAAGGTCGTGACTGAGGGTGCCGGCATCCGTACGGGGGACTCGGGGAACACGGGGGATCCGCCGGATGGTCTGAGCGCCGCCGAGGTCGGTATGTGGCAGGCCTTCCGCAACGGCAGCGTGTACGACCTGAGCAGTGGCGACAGCGTCGTCGACGACCCGCACGGCGGCCATCCGTGGGGCGCCGAACGGACCGTGCGGGCCCGCATCGTGTGCTGGCTGCTCCTGGACGGCCCGCCCGCGCTCGCCGGGCGCGTGTCGTCCCTCAAGCTCACCGGCGTGCAGATCAACGGCACACTGGATCTGGCGGGCGGCACGGTCGTGCCGTACGTCGAGCTTAAGGGCTGCCGGTTCGAGAAGGAGGTCCTGCTGCCGGAGGCCCACTTCACGACCGTACGGCTGGTGGACTGCTCGGTGCCGCGCCTGGAGGCGGCCCGGGTGCACACCGAGGGCGATCTGCACCTCCCCCGCTGCCGCTTCCACAACGGCGTACGGCTCACCGACGCGCACATCGGTACGGATCTGCTGCTCAACCAGGCCGTCGTCTACCGCGACCGGCGCGGGCGCTCGATGGTCGGGGACGGCATGAACGTCGGCCAGGACCTCCAGGCCGAGATGCTGGAGTCGCACGGCGAGCTGAGCCTGCGCGGCGCGACGATCGGCGTCTCGCTGAGCCTGCGCGGCAGCCGGCTCGCCAACCCGTACGGAAGGCTCGCGCTCAACGCCCCCCAGCTGACCGTGGGCCGCACGCTGTATCTGACCCCGGCCGGGCTCTGGAACCCGATCCTGACGAGCGGCACGACCCCCGCGCGCGGGACGCGCATCCAGCGCTTCGAGTGCCAGGGCGGGATCCGGCTGGACGACGGCCGCTTCGGCGACGCCGTGGACCTCGAACGCGCCCGCCTCACCTTCACCGACGAACAGGAGCTGTCACTGCGCCGGGTGCAGACGCCCGAGCTGCGCTTCCTCGGAGAGCGGCCGGAGCGTGGCAAGGTCGTGCTGTCGGGCGCGAAGGTCGTCAACCTCGTGGACCGGGCCAACAGCTGGCCGGGGCCGGGCAACCTGCACATGGGCGGCTTCGGGTACGAGAACCTCGTACCGCAGGGGCCGTTCCCGCCGTCGGAGCGGCTGGCGTGGGTGGCGGCGGCGACCGCCGAGTACAGCCCGGAGCCGTACGAGCGGCTGGCCGCCGTACTGCGCAACGGCGGCGAGGACGAGGACGCGCGCGAGGTGCTGCTCGCCAAGCAGCGCCGCCGTCGCGAGACCCTCCCGCCGGCGGCGAAGCTGTGGGGGTACGTGCAGGACTGGACGGTCGCCTACGGATACCGGCCAGGTCGGGCCGCCGTCTGGATGGCGGTGCTGTGGGCGGCGAGCTCGGTGGCGTTCGCGCACGCGAGCCATCCGCCGCTGAAACGCGGGGAGCACCCGCCGTGGAACCCCTCCCTCTTCGCCCTCGACCTGCTCCTCCCGGTGATCGACCTGGGCCAGGTCGGCTTCTGGCAGCTGCGCGGCGGCTGGCAGTGGCTGGCCGCGGCGATCATCATGCTCGGCTGGGTCCTGGCGACGACGGTGGCGGCGGGGGCGACCCGGCTGCTGCGCAGAAGCTGAGCCGAGCCGGGGCGGGGCGGGGCGTAAATGAGCCGGGTTCATCTTTTGCCATTACTTGACCTCCGGCCGTACAACTAAAAAGAGGTTGCGCATTTGCACTGGCGCGGCCCCGACCTGCGCCTTTCAATGGTCGGCACCATGGCTTCGCTGCGTGCGTTCCTCCGTGCCACCAGGGCGGAACGGAACACTCCGCCGTCTCCACGCCTCGCCACCGCCGGACTGCCCGCCGACGACGAGGTACTGCTCGACGCGCCCGACGCCCGGCTCGGTCCGGCGCTCGTCGCGGCGGGCCGTGGCGAGTACGGGGCCGCGGCGGAACTGCTGTCCGCCACCCGTGCCACGGCCGAGTGGGAGAACCGCGACCGGTACGTGATCCGGCTGGCCGCGTTCGCGCACTCCCGCGCAGAGTGGTTCACCTCCTGGCGGTCCGCCGCCCCGCACGACCCGGACGCACTGCTGGTCGGGGCCGAACTGGCGGTGACCCGCGCGTGGGCCTCCCCCGCCCGCGCCGAACTGCTTCACCAGACCGGCCCGTTGGTCGAGGCAGCCGCGGCGGGCGACCCGCGCGACCCGGTGCCCTGGCGCATCGCCCTGGACCGGGCCCGGGGCAGCGACACGGGCCACGGCGAGTTCGAGGATCTCTGGGGCGAGGCCGTACGCCGCTCCCCGCACCACTACGGCTGCCATGTGGCGGCACTCCAGTACCTGTCCACGGGCCCCTCCCGGTCCTCGGGCGGACGCGGCTCCCACCGCGAGTGCTTCGACTTCGCCGAGTGGGCCGCCCAGGACGCCCCGCTCGGGTCACTCGTCCAGGCACTGCCCCTGCACGCGGCGTTCGCCCGTCTGACCGAGGGCGACGGCAGGACGGCGGTGGACCGGGCCCGCCTGGACGCGGCGGCGGACACGGCGATCGCCCTTTCGGCGACGCACCCGGCGGCGGACCCCGGGCCGGCCGAGCTGCGCAACCTGCTCACGTACGTCCTGATCCGGCTCGAGCGCTGGCAGGACGCACTGCTCCAACTGCGTCTGACCGGCCCCTACGCCACGTCCTTCCCCTGGGACCGGTTCTCGGACGACCCCCTCGGCAGGTTCCTCGAAGCACGCGAGGAGGTCCGCCGCAGCGCGCCCGCCACCCGCTGCGCGGCCTGCGCCGGTCATCCACGGAGTGAGCACGGCGGACGCGCACACTCCGGCGACCATTAGGCTTTCCCGTCGTGACCACCGTCCGGCTGCCGCTCTTCCCGCTCAACTCGGTGCTGTTCCCGGGACTCGTCCTCCCGCTGAACATCTTCGAGGAGCGATATCGCGCCATGATGCGCGAACTCCTGAAAACCCCCGAGGACGAACCGCGCCGGTTCGCCGTCGTGACGATCCGTGACGGCCACGAGGTGGCGCCCAGTGCGCAGGGCCTGCCCGACCCGACGGCGGTGCTGGAACGCGGCCCCACGGCGGGTTTCGGCGACGACCCGGTCAGGGCGTTCCACTCCGTGGGGTGCGTGGCCGACGCGGCGACGATCAGGGAACGGACGGACGGCACGTACGAGGTCCTCGCCACCGGCACGACCCGGGTACGGCTGGTGTCGGTGGACGCGTCGGGCCCGTTCCTGACGGCGGAACTGGAGGAGCTGGAGGAATCCCCCGGCGACGAGGCGGGCGCCCTGGCAGAGGGCGTCCTGAGGGCTTTCCGTCAGTACCAGAAACGTTTGGCGGGCGCGCGGGAACGCTCCCTGGCGACGGGCGCCGAACTCCCCGACGAACCGTCGGTGGTGTCGTATCTGGTGGCGGCGGCGATGATGCTGGACACCCCGTCGAAGCAGCGCCTGCTCCAGGCCCCGGACACGTCGTCGCGCCTGCGCGAGGAACTGACACTCCTGCGCACCGAGACGGCGATCATCCGCAATCTCCCGTCGCTGCCGGCGTCGGAACTGACGCGCGGCCCGACAAGTCTCAACTGACCGGCGGAACGGACATGGCGAAGAGGAAACAGCAGCCGGGCGGGACGCCGGCGACGGTGGCACTCACGGCGGCGGGCGTCACGTACACGGTGCACGCGTACGAGCACGACCCCGCGCATCCCTCGTACGGCGAGGAGGCCGCCGAGGCGATGGGGGTGTCGCCGGAGCGCGTGTTCAAGACCCTGGTGGCGGACGTGGACGGGGTGCTGACGGTCGCGGTGGTCCCGGTGGCGGGCCGGCTGGACCTGAAGGCGCTGGCGACGGCGGTGTCGGGCAAACGGGCATCAATGGCGGACCCGACGCTCGCGGAACGCACGACGGGCTATGTCAGGGGCGGCATCTCCCCCCTGGGCCAGCGCAAGAAGCTCCGGACGGTCCTGGACGCGTCGGCGGACGCCCACGCCACGATCTGCGTGTCGGCGGGCCGGCGGGGCCTGGAGGTCGAACTGTCCCCCGGGGACCTCACCAGCCTCACGCAGGCGGTGAGGGCCCCGATCGCCCGCGCGTGAGGAAAACACGGAAGCGCAGAGTGGAGGCGCCAGGCGTAGGGGGGCGAGTTCGGTGCAGCCCAGGCCGCGTTTCCCCACCGGCGTTGCCGGCCCGTCCGGCGTTCGAGGAGGCGCGTCAGCGCGATACGGGGGTCCGGGGGCAGCGCTCCCAGGGATGGGACGACAGGGGCGACGGGGGCGAAACAACCCGCCCGGGCCACGCCTAGGCCGGCGGCACCGGCTCCTGATCCCGCGGCCCGAACAACCCCGTCAACCCCAGATGCACCACCAGCGCCGCCACAGACCACGCCAGCAACGCCCCCTTCGCCCCCAGCTTCAGCGGTGCCGAGAACGCAACCCCCTTGCCCACGTCCTTCGCGTGAGCGATCACATCCTGGGCGGGCCCGAGCCACACCCCCAGCCGCCACGCCAGCACCGACCCGAGCAGCCCCCCGACCGTCAGCCCGACCACCAGGGGCACACCCCCACGACGCCGGAAGAGGAACACCCCCAGCGCACTCATCGCCCCCAGGGCCAGCGCCAGCAGAGTAAACGTTCCGTCGACCCCGATCGCCTGCTCGCCCTCGCTCTCCTTGACGTACACGACCCACCTGTCGTCGAGGATGTCCCCGACCAACGGCACCTTCGGCGCCAGCCACCACCACAGCAGCCCGAGCAGCACCCCACCGAGCGCCACGGCCACCGTGACGACGGCGGCCTCCCGCACTTCGGTCCTCATCCCGGGGCCGTCCTGTCCGTACGCCGCTCCGAACCCGCTCCCCGCGGACGGCGCCGGCCAGTCCTGCCAGGACCGGCTGTCCGGAGCCTGCTGGAGCGAAGGCTGCTGCTGCAAGGGCTGCTGGGGACGCGAGGCCTCTTCACCCGAGGGCTCTTGATGCGGCGGCGGAGGCGGAGTCAGCGGTGCGGTCACCCTGACATCGTGCCAGGCCCGCCTGTGCGGCGCGTCACCGGACGGCCGCCCGACGGTACGCCCAGGTCGCCACGGCCAGCGAGACCACCCCGACCCCCGCGCACACGGCGAGGTCACCGAACACGAAGGCCCAGTCCGGGTCGGGCCCGAAGGTCCGCGCGAAGGCCTCCACCCCGTACGTCGAAGGCAGCAGGTCCCGCGCGAACCGCACCACGCCCGGCATCCGGTCCGCCGGCAGCACACCCAGCAGCAGCGCCGCGGACATGCCCAACTGCCCGAGCAGCGTGGCCAGTTCCGGCCGCGGCGCGAGCAGCCCGAAGGCGGCGCCGAGTCCGGCCAGCGCGGCTCCCGCGAGCGGGATCACCAGGGCGAGAACCCACAGATGCGCCAGCGGCAGCCCGAACAGCACGCACCCGAACACCGCCGTCACCAAGGTCCCCGGCACGGTGAAGGAGGCGTACGCCCCCGCCGCACCCAGCACCACGGCCGCCGGCGGCACCGGCAGCGTCGCGTAGTGGTCGAGCCCACCACTGGCCCGCAACTGCCCGAAGTACTGGGCGAGCAGGTTCAGCGCGACGAAGGCGACAACCAGCACGGACGCCCCGGCCACCACGGCCCGGGCCTCCCCGCCCCCTTCCACGACCCCCCGCATCAGGATCATGATCCCGACGGACTGGAAGGTCGCCACGAACAGCAGCGGAATGCGCGCGACCCGGGCCCGGGACAGTTGCGCCCGGTACACCGCGACCAGCGCGGGCCACAGCCGCGCACGCGGCCCGAGCTCGGCCGCCGCGCGGCGCGCGGGAGCCTCCTCCATGGCCAGGGCGCTGCCCGGCAGCACCTCGGCGGGTACGACACTCACGTCGAGCTGCTCCTCTTCGTCCCGGTCACGACAGCCGCCCTCTCCCCCACCAGCACCCGCTCCCGCACCTGCACCCATACCCGTACGGATCCGAAGCCCCCCGTACTCACACCGGTCGCGCCACTCACGCCTTCACCAGCCCCTGCACATTCCCCCCGAGCGCCAGATACACGTCCTCCAGGCTCGGCGTGGCCAGTGTGAAGTCGTCCAGCGCCGTGAACGCGGCCCCTCCGGTGACGGTGGCGACGGCCGCGCGGGCCTCCTCGGGAGCCAGCCGCAGCGTCCATCTGCGCCCCGACTCGACGGCCCGGTCCCGCAGTGCGGCGACCTCGGGGACATGCAGGGGCGCCGACTCCCGCCAGACCAGATCGACCCGGACCTCGCCCGCCACCTGCTCCTTGAGCCCGGCAGGTGTGTCACAGGCGATCACCCGCCCCTGGTCCAGGACGGCGACCCGGTCGAGAACCGTCTCGGCCTCGATCACGTTGTGCGTCACCAGCAGCACCGTCGTACCGCGCTCGGCTCGGCGCCGGTCGACCGCCGACCACACCGCCCGCCGCGCCACCGGGTCCATCCCGGTCGTCGGCTCGTCGAGGACGAGCAGCGGCCGTTCCCCGACCAGTGCGGTGGCGAAGCACGCGAGCCGCCGCTGCCCGCCGGACAGCTTGCGGATGGGCCGGGCGGCCAGCGCCGTGAGCCCCAGTTCCTCCAGGACCGCGTCCCGTTCCGCCCGCGCCTGCCGTACCTCCAGGCCGCGCAGTCGCGCGGTGGTCTCGGCGGCGAGCGAGACGGTCAGGTCGTCGAGGGCGCTGGACTCCTGGCCGAGGTAGGCGAGGATGCGTGCGGCCCGCTCCGGGTGGCACACGATGTCGTGGCCCAGGATCTCGACGCTGCCCCGGTCGGGGCGCATCAGGCCGGTGATCTGCCGTACGAGGGTCGACTTGCCGGCGCCGTTCGGCCCGAGCAGGCCGAAGATCTCACCGCGCCGGACATCGAGGTCCACGGCGTCGGTGGCGCGAACCTCGGGTGTTCCGGGGGCGCCGCGGCGGCCACGTACCGCCCTGTAGGTCTTGGTGAGATCGCGCACCGCGCACACGACGTCGTCACCGTGTCGGGCTGCGTGTGCCGTGCGCGTACTCACGAAGGACGAGAGTACGGGGTGCCCGACTCCGCCTGAAATCCAACCCCCGCCCCGCCCTTCCCCCGCGGGGGCCGCTCACTCGCCGGCGGGTGCGTGTTCCGCAGCCGTACGGACGTCGATCTCGCGCCAGAAACCGGCCCTGATGGCGTACCGGTCGTGCTCGTCGATCTGGTCGTCCTTGTGGGCGAGCAGGCCGAAGCGGGCGGCGTAGCGCAGCAGTTCACCGTCGATGCGGTGCGGGATGCGGGGGTACATCGTCGACAGTTTCTGCACCTGGGCGGGTTCCGGAAGGCGCTCCATCCAGCGGCGCGAGAACACCTGTCCGACCTCGTATGGATCGCCACCGACCGTGGTGATGTCCTCCTCGCGGTCCGCCCAGCGCTGCTCGGCCGAGGTGAGCTGGGCCAGCGTGGGCATGGAGGCGATCTCGGGGGGCTCGGAGGCCGCACCCGGCCGGTCGACCCATCCCTTGTCGGAGGACCAGCGCAGGGTCGCGTTGGCGGGAGGCTGGGCGGACTGGGCGCCGGGGGCCCGCAGCGCGGCCAGGTCCTTGGGGGTCGGCACGCCTTTGGGGGCCGCTACGCGCTCCTGCGCGCCGTTCGGCTCCGCGGGCGCCGTCGCGTGCTCCTGCTGCTCCTCGGCGGCCCGCTCGGCCGACTGCGCGAGCGTCGACTCGGGCAGCGGCGCGGACAGGATCGCGGCGATCTCGGGACGGGGCACTGGCTGCGGCGCGCAGACACCGCCGAGTTCCTTGGCCCGTACGGCCTTGGTGATCCACGTACGGTCGAGAACGCGCCGCTCGTCGGCCTCGGCGACCAGGTCCTCGGACTGGTTGTAGTCACCGTCGGCGGCCTGCACGGCCCACAGGTGTACGGCGACTCCGTGCTCCTTGGCGGCCATCATGCCCGGCAGCAGATCGCCGTCGCCGGTGACGAGGACGATGTCGGAGCAGGCTCGGTTGCGGGCCAGCTCGGTCAGCTCGGCATGCATGGCGGCGTCGACGCCCTTCTGGGCCCAACGTCCGTCGCTGCGGGTCAGGGCGCCGAGCCGGACGGTGACCCGGGGCATCACCCGCAGTCTGCGGTGCTCGGGCTGGGGCACCCGGTCGGGGGCGCCGTCGAACCAGTAGATCCGCAGGAGTGGCCGTTCGGTGTCCGACTCGGCGCGTTCGCGAAGACCCTGGATGAGGGCGGGGTGGTCGACGGTGATCCGGGACCGCGAGGGCTCTCCGGCGAGAAGACTCGCCGCGGCCCCGAGCAGATACCCGGCGTCCACCAGGACGATGCAGCGGTCCACGCGATCCACCCTCTTTCCGGGAGGTTTGCTTTGGCTTCCTTCGAGTCTGCCCGACCGCGCGGAGGTTAACGGCCCGAACTCGATCTTCGGCGTGGCGTTTCCCTCACCGGCCGAGTGTTCCGCGGCACGACAAGACCTTATTACGCACGGTGATTCTCCGACATGCACGCTGGGTCGGGCCGTGTGAATCTGATGTTGGCTCTGGTCCCTAGATCCCCCTCAGGAGGCAGATCACCATGGCCAAGAACAAGAAGCAGAGTCGCCCGCACGAACAGGCGTCACAGGCCGAGCGCGGTGCCGAGCAGGCGAAGTCCTCCTCGATGGAGTCGCAGGCCGAGCAGCGCGCCGCCCAGGTGACTCCCGGTGATATGGCACGCAAGGGCCGGCAGAAGCGCTTCGGCCACAACTGAGTACGACAGACATCTGAACAACGGGCTGTTGAAGCCCAGGCACAAGGAGGGGCGCACCCGTTCAGGGCGCGCCCCTCAGTCACATCAGTTGCTCAGCCTGCCAGGCAGGACGGGCCGAGCAGCACCTTCAGGTCGCCGAAGAGTGCCGGGTCCGGCTTCACCCGGTGCCGGTCGAGCCGCAGCACCGTCGTCCTGCTCGGTCCCTGGAGTCTGATGCGGACCTCGCTCTCGCCCTTGTGGTGGCTGAGGATCTCGCCGAGCCTGCTGATCATCGGCGGGGTGACCTTCAGCGCGGGGATGGTGAGGATGACCGGCGCGTTGGTGCCCGCGTTGGACAGGTCGGGCACCTGGAGTTCCATCGCGACCAGACGGGGCACGTCCTCGCGCTTGTCGAGGCGTCCCTTGACGAACACGACGGCGTCCTCGACGAGTTGGGTCGACACCAACTGGTAGGTCGCCGGGAAGAACATGCACTCGATGGAACCGGCGAGGTCCTCGACGGTGGCGATGGCCCAGGCGTTGCCCTGTTTGGTCATCTTGCGCTGGAGGCCGGAGATGATGCCGCCGATGGTGACGACCGCTCCGTCGGCGTGCTCACCTCCGGTGAGCTGGGCGATTCCGGCGTCGGCCTTGTCGGAGAGGACGTGCTCCAGGCCGAAGAGCGGGTGGTCGGATACGTACAGGCCGAGCATCTCCCGTTCCTGGGCGAGCAGATAGGCCTTGTCCCACTCGTCGGTGGTGAACTCGACGTCGAGACCGAAGCCGGGCTCGCTGGTGTCCTCCTCACCCATGCCGCCGAAGAGGTCGAACTGCCCCTCGGCCTCTTTGCGCTTGACCGCGACCACGTTGTCGATCATCGGCTCGAAGTGCGCGGTGAGACCCTTGCGGGTGTGCCCCATGCTGTCGAACGCGCCGGCCTTGATCAGTGATTCCGTGGTCCGCTTGTTGCAGACGACCGCCTCGACCTTGTCGAGGTAGTCGGGGAAGGAGCCGTACTTCCCCTTGGCGTTGCGGGACCTGATGATCGACTCGACCACGTTCGTACCGACGTTGCGGACCGCGGAGAGGCCGAACAGGATCACGTCGTCGCCCTGCGCGGCGAAGTTGGACATCGACTCGTTGACGTTCGGCGGGAGCACCTTGATGCCCATGCGCCGGCACTCGTTCAGATAGATCGCGGACTTGTCCTTGTCGTCCTTGACCGAGGTGAGCAGTCCGGCCATGTACTCGGCCGGGTAGTTGGCCTTCAGATAAGCGGTCCAGTACGAGACCAGTCCGTACGCGGCCGAGTGGGCCTTGTTGAAGGCGTATCCGGCGAAGGGGACCAGGACGTCCCACAGAGCCTTGATCGCCTCGTCGCTGTAGCCGTTCTTCTTGGCGCCGGCCTGGAAGATGGTGAAGTTCTTGGCCAGTTCGTCGGGCTTCTTCTTGCCCATCACGCGGCGCAGGATGTCGGCCTCGCCGAGCGAGTACCCGGCGATGATCTGGGCGGCCTTCTGCACCTGCTCCTGGTAGACGATCAGACCGTAGGTGACCGCGAGAACCTCTTCGAGAGGTTCCTCCAGCTCCTTGTGGATCGGGGTGATCTCCTGGAGCTTGTTCTTGCGCAGGGCGTAGTTGGTGTGCGAGTCCATGCCCATCGGGCCTGGACGGTAGAGCGCCGAGACGGCGGAGATGTCCTCGAAGTTGTCGGGCTTCATCAGACGCAGCAGGGAGCGCATGGGTCCGCCGTCGAACTGGAAGACGCCGAGGGTGTCGCCGCGCTGGAGCAGTTCGAAGGTCGCCGGATCGTCGAGCGGGAGGGCCAGCAGGTCGAGTTCGACGCCCTTGTTGGCCTTCACCATCTTGACGGCGTCGTCCATGATGGTGAGGTTGCGCAGGCCCAGGAAGTCCATCTTGAGCAGGCCGAGCGACTCGCACTGCGGGTAGTCCCACTGTGTGATGGTCACGCCGTCCGTGTGTCGCACCCAGACGGGGGCGTGGTCGACGATGGGTTCGCTGGACATGATGACGCCGGCCGCGTGCACACCCATCTGCCGGACCAGGCCCTCGACGCCCTTGGCGGTGTCGATGACCTTCTTCACGTCGGGCTCGTTCTCGTACATCGCCCGGATCTCGCCGGCCTCGCTGTAGCGCGGGTGCGAGGGGTCGGTGATGCCGTTGAGGTCGATGCCCTTGCCGAGGACGTCGGCGGGCATGGCCTTGGTGAGCCGGTCGCCCATCGCGTACGGGTAGCCCAGGACGCGCGCGGAGTCCTTGATGGCGTTCTTCGCCTTGATCTTGCCGTAGGTGCCGATCATGGCGACCTTGTCGGCGCCGTACTTCTCGGTCACGTACCTGATCACCTC
>NZ_JAVFVX010000470.1:0-389 GCF_033441795.1 Streptomyces sp. ADMS
GACCTCCTCCCACCAACTCCGGTTCTGGATACCGGCGTCCGAGGCCTCGTCGATCTTCCGCTTCGCCTCGCCGGCCGCGTCCTCACGCATCTTGCGCGCGTCCTCGGCCATCTTCTTCGCCGCGTCCAGCGCCGACTGCGCACCGTTCACGTCTGACTGGGCGCTGCTCTGGGCCGACTTGGCGTGCTGGGCATCCCGCGTGGCGGCCCGCACTTTCGCCTCGTCCGGCTTCTCCGTGTCCTTGCTGCCGGTGGGATCGTCCTTGTACTTGTCGGACTCCTTGCCGGCCCGCGTCACCCACGAATCAGCCGACGAGAGACGGGACTTGGCGGAGGACAGATCGGCCTGCGCCTCACGGCCCCTGGCCAGCGCCCTGTCTGCCAGGGCCT
>NZ_JAVFVX010000471.1:0-389 GCF_033441795.1 Streptomyces sp. ADMS
ATGCGGGAGATGGCGGTGCGCAGGGCGGCCAGCTCGTCGATGGCGGCGTCGACCTGTTCGTTGGTGTGCACGGTGGTCGAACCGCGGGCAACGGCGAGGCCGGCAGCAGCGAGGAAACGGGCGACGGTGACGGCGCGCTGCTTGGCGGCGGCGGTGATCTCGGTCTTCTCGGTGTCGGACAGGCGGGTGGTCGTCTTGTGGGTGCGCTGGCTCGGGTTGCGGGTGCGTCGGCGCGGCTTGCGGTCGGGGAACGCGGTGGCGCTCACGCTCTGCTGCTCGCGCGGGGCGCGGTCGTCTGCTTCTCCTCCCACGACCGGCGCCCCCTGGTGCCGGGAGTCCGGCTGGTCCCCGTGCGCACTCGCTCGGGGACCAGCCGGACTTCCCCCGCC
>NZ_JAVFVX010000472.1:0-387 GCF_033441795.1 Streptomyces sp. ADMS
ACCGGACACTGCACGAAGCGGGTGCCGAGGTACTCAAGGAGGCGGTCGCCTTCGTCGAGTCCCGGCGGCCGACGGTGGAGGTGTCGACGATGCTGGCGGAAGGAGAGCCCGCGTGGGTTCTGCGGGAGGAGGCGCGGAACGCCTCGCTGGTCGTGGTGGGCTCCTGGCACCTGAGCACCCGGCGCGAAATGTTCACCTCCGCCTCCGTGGCACTGCCGGTCTCCGCCCACGCTCCCTGCCCGGTCGTCGTCGTTCCGGAACCGGAGCACATCACCCAGGAACCCGCGTACTTCGTCGTCGGCGTCGACGGCAGTCCCCACGCGGCCGCGGCGGTGGACGTGGCGTTCGAGGAGGCGGCCCTGCGCGGAGCGGCCCTCAGGGCCCTGT
>NZ_JAVFVX010000473.1:0-387 GCF_033441795.1 Streptomyces sp. ADMS
CGCCGATCCGTCGGCCCCGCTCACCATCGTCGCTCTCCTGGACCCGGCCACCCAGGCCCCGGGCCACTGGACCCAGGCCACCCGGCAGCCGGCCCCGTCCACGCAGCCCTCGGCCTCGTCCGCCTCCGATGTCTTCAGCCCCTCCGCCCCTGCCGCCTCGCAACCGGCAGGTCCCGGACCGGCGGACCCGTTGTTGTCGGCGCAGACCTTGATGGCGGGTCCGTCGGGTGCGGGGCAGGGGCGGAACTGGACGGGCAAGGCGGTGAGCCGGGTGCGGGCCGGTCGGGTGCGTGTGATCGAGACGCGGCCGGATGTGCTGGCGAAGATCGCGTCGGAGGAGGACGCGCCGTGGCCGGATTCGGCTTATGTCGTCGCGGCGGACGGCGA
>NZ_JAVFVX010000474.1:0-387 GCF_033441795.1 Streptomyces sp. ADMS
ACCGGACACTGCACGAAGCGGGTGCCGAGGTACTCAAGGAGGCGGTCGCCTTCGTTGAGTCCCGGCGGCCGACGGTGGAGGTGTCGACGATGCTGGCGGAAGGAGAGCCGGCGTGGGTTCTGCGGGAGGAGGCGCGGAACGCCTCCCTGGTCGTGGTGGGCTCCTGGCATCTGAGCACCCGGCGCGAAATGTTCACCTCCGCCTCCGTGGCGCTGCCGGTCTCCGCCCACGCTCCCTGCCCGGTCGTCGTCGTTCCGGAGCCGGAGCACATCACCCCGGAGCCCGCGTACTTCGTGGTCGGCGTCGACGGCAGTCCGCACGCGGCCGCAGCAGTGGACGTGGCGTTCGAGGAGGCGGCCCTGCGCGGAGCGGCCCTCAGGGCCCTGT
>NZ_JAVFVX010000475.1:0-385 GCF_033441795.1 Streptomyces sp. ADMS
GCGCGATGCTCGCCCTGGCCTTCCTGACCGTCCAACGCGCCCGCCACCCCGACCCGGAACCCGAATCCGAATCCGAGCCCACCGGGCAGCCCACCGGCCCGGACCCGGCAGGCAAGGGAAAAGCCCAGGTGACAGCGGGAAGGGGCGCCACCTTCCGCTGATCCGGCTGACCGTCCCGGCCCTCGCCTGCCTCCTCGCGGCCACCGCCCTGACCGCCCACCACAGCGACGCCTACCACCTCCAGCAGCATCACTGGCGAGCCCTGCACCAGACCCGGGCCACCATCAGCCACTACAACCGGCGCGGCGACCCCCTCCCAGCCCGCCTCCGCCCCTGGCGACAACCCGAACAGAACCGATCACAACCTCAAGATCTGAGGCTGTAG
>NZ_JAVFVX010000476.1:0-381 GCF_033441795.1 Streptomyces sp. ADMS
TGGCCAAGCTCATGCGCTTCGTGCCCCGGTCGGTGATGGTCGGTTTCGTCAACGCCCTCGCCATCCTGATCTTCATGGCGCAGGTGCCGGAGATGCGCGATGTGCCCTGGGCCGTCTACCCGCTCATCGCCGCCGGCCTGGCGCTGATGGTGTTCTTCCCGAAGGTCACCACGGTGATCCCGGCGCCGCTGGTCTCCATCGTCGTCCTGACGGTGATCACGGTGGCGGCCGGGATCGCGGTGCCGAATGTCGGTGACAAGGGCGACCTGCCGTCCTCGCTGCCGGTCCCGGGCCTGCCGGATGTGCCGTTCACCATGGACACGCTGACCACCATCGCCCCGTACGCGTTCGCGTTCGCGCTGGTAGGGCTCATGGAGTCGC
>NZ_JAVFVX010000477.1:0-381 GCF_033441795.1 Streptomyces sp. ADMS
TGGCCAAGCTCATGCGCTTCGTGCCCCGGTCGGTGATGGTCGGTTTCGTCAACGCACTCGCCATCCTGATCTTCATGGCCCAGGTGCCGGAGATGCGCGATGTCCCCTGGGCCGTCTACCCGCTCATCATCGGCGGACTGGCGCTCATGGTGCTCTCTCCCAGGATCACCAAGACCGTCCCGGCGCCGCTGGTCTCCATCGTCATCCTGACCGTCATCACGATCGCGGCCGGGATCGCGGTGCCGAACGTCGGTGACAAGGGCGACCTGCCCTCCTCCCTGCCGGTGCCGGGCATGCCGGACGTGCCGCTCACGCTGGACACGCTCACCACCATCGCCCCGTACGCGTTCGCGTTCGCGCTGGTAGGGCTCATGGAGTCGC
>NZ_JAVFVX010000478.1:0-377 GCF_033441795.1 Streptomyces sp. ADMS
GTAGATCTCCACCTGGTTCAACCAGGAGGCGTGGACCGGGGTGTGGACGAGGACCGCGTTCGGGTAGGCGGCGGTCAGCCGGTCGGCGGCCTTCTTGCCGCGGTGGGAGGAGCCGTTGTCCACGATCCAGAACACGCGTTTCGCGCTGGCGTAGGGCTCTTGGGTCATGACCTGGGCGACCAGGTTCATGAAGGGGGCGATGCCGGTAGTGGGCTCGCAGCGGCCGAACACCCTCGCGGCCTGGACGTCGTAGGCGGCCAGGTAGGCCAGGGCGCCGCCGCGTCCGTAGGTGTGGTTGACGCGCATCGCTCTCGCCTGGCCCGGGGCGAGGGTGGGGTGGCAGCGGCAGCGGGCCTGGATGGAGGTCTTCTCGTCCG
>NZ_JAVFVX010000479.1:0-374 GCF_033441795.1 Streptomyces sp. ADMS
TGCGGACGAGGGTCGGGCGGGAGGCAGGGCGGGACGTACGGCTGAAGCTGACGGCGGCGCGGCTGGGGTCGTGCGCCGTGCGGTCGGCGAGAGCGCGAGAGCGGCGGCGACTCGGGGCGCCGCCGGTTCTTCCGGGGCGACTCGGTCCACCCGGGCCTGGGCCCTGTCGGGGTGGCCGGTGTACCGGTCGGCCAGGTCGCCGCGCATGGACCGGATTTCGAGCGCGTAGGAGTCGAGCTTCTCGGTGATGTAGCGCAGGCGGTTGGCGTAGTGGGGATCGGCGGGTGCGCCCAGGCCCTCCCACCAGTCGGCCGTCGTATTGAGGGACTCGACGACGCGCTGGAGAACGCCGTCACCGGGAGCGGTCAGCTCGC
>NZ_JAVFVX010000047.1:0-63086 GCF_033441795.1 Streptomyces sp. ADMS
GACTATGACCCCCTCCGGGGAGATCGTCTCCCACGCTGTCACAGATCGTTTCCCCACCGTGCGAAGCCGGCCGAGCCTGCGGAAGAGGTGCCCCGGCCACCAACTCGCCGAGGGTGCAAGCAAGTTTCGTCGGTACCCCCAACCCGCCCGGGCACCCGCTCACCCACTCACCGCATCCCGCCACGCCGCCTCCCTCAGCAACCGCAGCCCGTTGAGGCCCACAAGGACGGTCGACCCCTCATGCCCCGCGACGCCGAGCGGCAGCGGCAGCGTGCCGATCAGGTCCCAGGCGACGAGGCCCGTGATGAACACCCCGGCGATCACCAGATTCTGCACGACCAGGCGTCCGGCGCGCCGGGACAGGGCGATCACGGCGGGCACGGTGGTGAGCTCGTCCCGCACGATCACCGCGTCCGCGGTCTCCAGCGCGAGGTCGGAACCCGCCCGGCCCATGGCCACGCCGGTGTGGGCGGCGGCCAGCGCCGGGGCGTCGTTGACCCCGTCCCCGACGACCATGACCTTGCGCCCGGCCGCCTCCAACTCCCTTACCGCGTCCAGTTTCTGCTGGGGAAGCAGCCCAGCCCGTACGTCCTCGATCCCGACCTCGGCGAGCCAGTCGGGCGGCGGCCCGCGGTTTGTCCCCGGTCAGCAACACCGGTGCGGTGCCGGTGAGTTCGGTGAGCGAGGGCGACGGTCGCGGCGGCACCAGGGCGCAGCCGGTCGGCGAGTCCGAGCACACCGACCGGTGCGTTGTCGGCCACGACAAGGATCGCCGTACGGCCGGACGCCTCAACCTCGTTGACCAGCAGCCGAGTTGCCGATCCATCCGGCGCCCCCCGCTCCGTCCAGCAGCCGTCCCGGCGCTCCCACGGCGACCCCGCGCCCGTCCACGGTCACCGTCACGCCCACTCCGGGCCTCGACTCGAAGTCCTCCGCCACGGACAGTGCGAGTCCACGCTCATGTGCCGCCTCCACCACGGCCCGGGCCAGCGGGTGTTCGCTCGGGTGCTCGGCCGCCGCCGCGAGTGCCAGCAGGGCGTCCTCGCCCAGGCCGGATCCGGGCAGCGACCGTACGTCCGTCACCCTCGGCGTGCCCTCGGTGAGCGTGCCGGTCTTGTCGAGGGCGACGGCGTCGACCTGCCCGAGGCGTTCCATCACCACCGCCGACTTGACCAGGACGCCATGCCGACCGGCGTTGGCGATGGCCGAGAGCAGCGGCGGCATGGTGGCGAGCACCACCGCGCAGGGCGAGGCCACGATCATGAAGGTCATGGCGCGCAGCAGGGCGTCGGCGAGGTCCGTTCCGAAGGCGAGCGGCAGGGCGAACACGGCGAGGGTCGCGGCGACCATTCCCAGCGAGTAGCACTGCTCGACCTTCTCGATGAACAGCTGTGTGGGCGCCTTGGTCTCGGACGCCTCCTCGACCATGCGGACGATCCGGGCGATCACCGAGTCGGAGGCATCGCGTTCGACCCGTACACGCAGGGCTCCGGTGCCGTTGAGGGTGCCGGCGAAGACCTCGTCGCCGGGTTCCTTCGGTGCGGGCAGCGGTTCGCCGGTGATGGTCGCCTGGTCGACCTCGCTCGCGCCGTCCAGTACGCGGCCGTCCGCGCCGACGCGTTCTCCGGGGCGTACGAGGATGGTGTCACCGACGGTCAACTCCTCTACAGGGACGGCGAGTTCGCGGCCATCGGTATCCAGCCGCGTCGCCGTTGCGGGGGCCAGGTCGAGGAGGCCGCGAACCGAGTCGGCAGTGCGGGCGGTGGCCAGGGCCTCCAGGGCGCCGGAGGTCGCGAAGATGACGATCAGCAGGGCGCCGTCCATGACCTGACCGATCGCGGCGGCGCCGAGCGCGGCGACGATCATCAGCAGGTCGACGTCGAGGGTCCGTTCCCGGAGTGCCTTCAGGCCTTCCCAGCCGGGCTCCCAGCCGCCGGTGACGTACGCCAGACCGTAGAGCGTGCCCCAGGTCCAGGCGGGTGCGCCGGTCAGCTGCAGGGGCAGTGCGAGCAGGAAGAGGACGGTCGCCGCGGTGGCCCAGCGGGCCTCGGGAAGCGCGAGGACGCGGGTGCGGCGGCGGGGTGCGGTCGGCGCGATGGGCGGCGGGGTCCGGGAGGGGGGCGTGGACGGGGGTGGGGAAGCGGCAAGAGTGACAGACACACAGAGCACAATACAGGAACACATGAACACTAATTCATTCGTTCATGTGCGATGAGTAAGATACGGCCATGGGTCATGGAGCCGTCGTCACCACGCAGGACGCCGCCGAGCGCGTACGTCTCGACGCGGACAATGTCGCAAAGGTGGCCACCACACTCCAGGCCCTGTCCACGCCGTCCCGCCTGCTGATCCTGGCCCGGCTGCGCGAAGGTACGCTTCCGGCGACCGAGTTGGCCGCCGAGGTGGGCATGAATCAGTCGGCGTGCTCGCATCAGCTTCGACTGCTGCGCAACCTGGGCCTGGTCGTCGGCGAGCGCCGGGGCCGTTCCGTGGTGTACGCGCTGCACGACCACCACGTCGCCGAACTCCTCGACCAGGCGGTCTACCACGTGGAGCATCTGCGGCTCGGCCTGAGCGACACGGACAGCGAGGCCGACACCGGCCCCCTGGGGTGACTCCACCGGCGAGCACAGCCCCCCTCCGGCAGGGAGACCGTCCGAAGGCCGGCCGCGGTTACCCTGACGGGATGATCGACAATCCTCCCCCTTGCCCGAAGTGCTCGTGCGAGTACACCTACGAGATGAACGCCCTTGTGGTGTGCCCGGAGTGCGGCCACGAATGGGCTCCGGCCATGAGCGGTGCCGACGGAAGTGACGTCGGCGGCGAGCGGATCGTCAAGGACGCTGTCGGCAATGTGCTGCGGGACGGCGACAGCGTGGTCGTCGTCAAGGCACTCAGGGTCAAGGGCAGCCCCTCGGGTATCAAAGCCGGGACCAAGGTGCGCAGCATCCGACTGGTCGACGGAGTGGACGGTCACGACATCGACTGCAGGATCGACGGCTTCGGGGCGATGCAGCTCAAGTCCGGAGTGGTCAAGAAGGCCTGATCCACGACTGGTGGACGGCGGCCGGCGGGACACCACCGCAGCTCTCGGATGCTGAATTGCATAATTTCGCAATTGGCTAGATGCTTGGTTTGCCAGGTCAGCAGACAGTCGTGTCCGGGACGGAGTGCCAGTCCGGGGAAAGAAGGTCCGGTCGTGTCCGTGAGCGGTTCGGTGATCAGCCGCGCATGGGGCACGGTGCGTTCCCTGCTGCCCGTGCGTGCCGACGTGGAGGCGATGACCCGCGATCCGCGCCGGGATCTCCTCGCCGGGCTGACCGTCGCGATCGTGGCGCTCCCCCTCGCGCTCGGTTTCGGAGTCTCCTCCGGCCTCGGCGCGGCGGCGGGACTGGCGACCGCGGTGGTCGCGGGCGCGCTGGCGGCGGTGTTCGGCGGATCGAACCTGCAGGTGTCGGGGCCGACCGGGGCGATGACCGTCGTCCTGGTGCCGATCGTCGCCCAGTACGGGCCCGGCGGTGTACTGACCGTCGGACTGCTGGCCGGGCTGCTGCTGATCGGCCTCGCCCTGGCCCGGGCCGGCAAGTACATGCGGTACGTGCCCGCCCCCGTGGTCGAGGGCTTCACGCTCGGCATCGCCTGCGTCATCGGACTCCAGCAGCTCCCGAACGCGCTGGGGGTGGCGGGGCCCGAGGGTGACAGGGTTCTCGTGGTCGCCTGGCGTGCCGTCGAGACCTTCGTCCGCCATCCCGACTGGACGGCGCCGGCACTGGCGGCGGGTGTCGCGGCGGTCATGCTGCTGGGTGCGCGGTGGCGGCCGACCGTTCCGTTCTCGATCGTCGGGGTGATCGTCGCCACGGTACTGGCGCAGCTCCTCCACCTGACGGCGGCCACTCCGATCGGGGATCTGCCCGCGGGGCTGCCCGCGCCCTCGCTGGCGTTCCTCGACCTGTCGTCGCTGTCCTCGCTGCTCGCTCCGGCCGTGGCGGTGGCGGCGCTGGCCGCACTGGAGTCGCTGCTGTCGGCGACCGTCGCGGACGGCATGACGGTAGGCCAGCGGCACGATCCGGACCGGGAACTGTTCGGGCAGGGCGTCGCCAACCTCGCCGCCCCGCTGTTCGGCGGCGTTCCGGCCACGGCCGCGATCGCACGGACCGCCGTCAACGTCCGTACGGGCGCCGGTTCCCGACTCGCCGCGCTCACCCACGCCGTGGTCCTCGCGGTGATCGTCTTCGCGGCGGCGCCACTGGTCTCGAAGATCCCGCTGGCCGCGCTGGCCGGTGTTCTGCTGGCCACCGCGATCCATATGGTCGAGGTCGGCTCGCTGCGGGCGATGGCCGGGGCGACACGCTCCGACGCGCTGATCCTGATCCTGACCGCCGTCGCGACTCTCGCCCTCGACCTGGTGTACGCGGTGATCATCGGCCTCATCGTCGCGGGCGCACTCGCTCTCCGGGCCGTGGCCAAGCAGGCCCGCCTGGACGAGGTGCCGCTGGACCGGGGCGACCACAGCGCCGAGGAACACGCCCTGCTGGCCGAGCACATCGTCGCCTATCGCATCGACGGGCCGCTGTTCTTCGCCGCCGCACACCGTTTCCTGCTGGAGCTGACCGAGGTGGCGGACGTACGGGTGGTGATCCTGCGGATGTCCCGGGTGTCGACCATGGACGCGACCGGTGCGCTGGTGCTGAAGGACGCGGTCCAGAAGCTGAACCGGCGCGGCATCGCCGTCATGTTCTCAGGCGTACGTGCCGGCCAGCGCCAAGTCCTCGACTCCGTGGGCCTGTTGGACCTGCTGCGGCTGGGGGGCCGCGAGTACGGCACCACTCCTGAGGCGATCCAGGGGGCGCGCGATCACCTGGAATCCTCCGGGGTCCTGTCTGCCGTGCCCGACCCGGAGACCAGTCCCAGGCCCACGCTCAAGGACGGGAACACCACCACGGCAGGGCCCACGGGCCACAGCGAGGAGGCGCCCCGATGAGCACCACACCCGCCGGGCTGCGGATGCTCGACGAGGTCCGGGCCGCAACCGGCACCGGCTGGACGGTGGCTGTCGCCGGGCCCGCCGAGGTGATCACCGACCCGAACGAGGCGGCGCGTCACCGACGTACGAGCACCAGCCGGACGTACGGCCCTCATGGGGCGACCGTGCGCGTCCGTCCCCGGACCGTCTCCGGGTTCCGGTCGGCCCGAGGGAGGGAGGGCTGATGTCCGGGCGACTCCCGAGGCAGCAGGCGGAGTGCAGGAACCAGACGCCGTCCAGACCCCGCGACGGTACGGCCGGGGTCCGTGCGACCCGGTTTCCCCGGCCGGATTCGGTCCGGCGGGCGTCGCGGGCGAGGATGAGCGCCATGGTGTTCATGAATGGGTGGGTGCGATGCGCCGAGGACCGGCCGGTGCGGGCGTACCGCTGTCCCGGGGAGGCGACGGCACGATGAGCACACCGCTCTACCAACTCAAGGCCGAGTTCTTCAAGACTCTCGGGCATCCGGCCCGTATCCGCGTCCTGGAACTGCTGAGCGAGCGTGAGCACGCGGTTGCCGAGATGCTGCCCGAGGTGGGCATCGAACCCGCGCATCTGTCGCAGCAACTGGCCGTGTTGCGCCGGGCCAACCTGGTCGTCACCCGCAAGGAGGGCTCGACCGTGTACTACTCGCTGACCAGCCCGCATGTGGCCGAACTGCTCCGGGTCGCGCGGATCATCCTGTCCGGTGTGCTGGCCGGACAGGCGGAACTGCTGGCCGACCTCCAGGCAGCGCAGGGGGAGGCGAAACCGGCGTCGTAGCATCGCGGCGGTGCCCGCGGTCGGTGGCCGTCTCCCGAGCCCGGAGTCTGACAGCGCTGCGCCGCAGGGAAGGGGGTTGCCTCTGTCCGCTGGTGGCTCGCCAGTTCGCCGTCCGGTCTCCTGTGTCGCCCAGGCCGACCGCAGAGGACGAAACCCCGGTCCCCTCAGCGTAGTTGCGCCGCGAAGGCCTCGTACGCCGTCTCGTCGAAGAGCACGAACCTCACCTCCGCAACGGCGGTTTCCGCTTCCCGCACGGTCGCCACCGCGATCCGCGCCGCGTCCTCCATCGGCCAGCGGTAGACGCCCGTGGAGATGGCGGGGAACGCGACCGTCCGCGCGCCCAGTTCGTCGGCGACGCGCAGGGACTCCCGGTAGCAGGAGGCCAGTTGCTCCGAACGGTCCTCCGCAGCAGCTCCGAACACAGGGCCCACCGTGTGGATCACCCAGCGCGCGTCCAGGTTGCCCGCGGTCGTGGCGACCGCCTTGCCGGTGGCCAAACCCTTGCCGTAGTGCGAGGCGCGCAGCGCCCGGCAGGCGGCGAGGATCTCGGGGCCGCCTCTGCGGTGGATCGCTCCGTCAACTCCTCCCCCGCCCAGGAGTGACGAGTTCGCCGCGTTGACGATCGCGTCGGCACTCTGTCGGGTGATGTCGCCCTTGACGCACGTGATGGCGGTCATGACTGTTTCAGCCTTCTCCAGACGGCCTTCGCGGCGTTGTGTCCCGACATTCCGTGCACGCCGGGTCCCGGTGGGGTGGCCGAGGAGCAGATGAAGACGGCCGGGTGCGGGGTGGCGTACGGGTACAGGGAGAGCCTGGGGCGCAGCATGAGCTGGAGGCCGCTGGCCGCGCCGGACCCGATGTCCCCGCCGACGTAGTTGGCGTTGCGGGCCGCGATTTTGGGCGGGCCGGCGGTGGCGCGGGCGAGGACCCGGTCGCGGAAACCGGGGGCGAAGCGCTCCAGCTGGCGCTCGATGGCGTCGGTGAGGTCGCCCGTCCAGCCGTTGGGGACATGTCCGTAGGCCCAGAAGACCTGCTTGCCCTCGGGTGCGCGGGCGGGGTCGACGACGCTCGGTTGCACGGTGATCAGGAAGGGGGTGTCGGGTGCCCGGCCCTCGCGGGAGGCGGCGCGCAGGGCGGTGCCGATCTCGGTGCTGTCCGCGCCGACCTGGACGGTGGTCGCCCGGTGGGCCTCCTTCGCCGTCCAGGGAACGGGGCCGTCCAGGGCATAGTCGATCTTGAAGACGCCGGCGCCGTAGCGATAGCGCTCGTAGTAGCCGCCGAAGCCCGCGATGCGGGCCAGTGCGGTGGGTGAGGTGTCGAAGACGTACGCACGCGCGGGTGGCAGGTCGTCCAGCCGCTTGACCTCGTAGTCGGTGTGGACGGTGCCGCCGAGGTCGGTCAGATACACCGTGAGCGCGTCGGAGATCGACTGGGAGCCGCCGCGGGCGACGGGCCAGCCGCGGGCGTGCGCGGCCAGGGCGAAGACCAGGCCCACGGCGCTGGTGGCGACCCCGCCCAGCGGGGCCATGACGTGGCCGACGAGGCCTGCGAACAGGGCCTTCGCCCGCTCGTCACGGAAGCGGCGCATCAGCCAGGTCGAGGGTGGCAGACCGGCCACTCCGAAGCGGGCGAGGGTGACCGGGTCGCGGGGCAGCGCGGTCAGGGGCAGGGACATGAAGTCGTGGGCCAGGGTGTCCCACCTGCTGAGGAACGGCTCCACCAGCCTGCGGTAGGCGCCCGCGTCACGCGGCCCGAAGGAGGCGGCCGTCTCTGCCACGGAACGGGACAGGACCGCGGCCGAGCCGTCCGGGAAGGGGTGCGCCATGGGCAGGTCGGCGTGCAGCCACTCCAGCCCGTACCTCGCCAGCGGCATCGCCCTGAACGCCGGGGAGTTGACGCCGAGGGGGTGCGCCGCCGAACACGGGTCGTGCCGGAAACCGGGGAGCGTCAGTTCCTCCGTACGGGCGCCGCCGCCGACGGTGCCGCGCGCCTCGAAGACGGCCACGGAGAATCCGCGCCTGGCCAGTTCCACGGCAGCCGTCAGCCCGTTGGGCCCCGCTCCCACCACGACCACATCGAGCATTGACGGCACCTTCGGACTCCTTTGTCAGCCGACGGCCACTTGAGATCAGGATATGCCGGGACACCGACACGGCCCGGCACGGGTAACCTCGGCCGGATGACGCGCCGCTTCCGCATCCAATCGCCCGGCGATGACGCCGACGACACCGCCTGGTACTGGTTCGAGGTCGAGGAGGACGGCTGGGTGCTGCGGCAGGCGGTGTTCGAGGCGGCACTGGAGGTCCCGCGTTCCTGCGAGCCCCTCCAGAACTCCGACGGCACCACCTCTGGCGGCGCCTCGATGGCCGCCGCACAGGCTCAACTGGCGCTGGTGCGCGAACGGTTCGGGCGCCTGGGCGTCCAGCTCTACCAGACCGTCTACGGGGCGTTCACCGAGGGCGCCGTGGAGGTACCGCCGGAGGCGGTGGACGTGACGGAGTCGGAGTTCGAGCGGGCGTGGTCCACAGCCCTGCGGCATCGGCACCTGAGCCACTACGACACCGGCCCGCTGCCGGAGGGCTCCCTGCTCACCGGGATGGTGTGCGCGCTGCCGTGGGGGCCGGGCCGGACGGGTCTGTTCGTCGACGTCAACCTGCCGGTCGACGCCTTCGTGGACATCGCCTGGCTGCCCTTCGACCCCGCGGACTGGCCGGTGGTCGGCACCGTGGCCGAGTTCGAGGTCGTCACCCTGCGGTTCAGCTCGGCCCGCCCGCAGATCAGGCTCCGCCCGACAGCAGTTCCGCCACCCGGCGAGCCGTGGCCGCATCGCGCGCCGCGGTGAACGGCAGCACGTTGCCGCCGGTTATCCGGAACGGCTCGCCCGCGCGGGTCAGATGGGCGCCACCCGCCTCCTCGACGAGGAGGATGCCCGCGGCGTGGTCCCAGGCGGCCTCCCAGGAGAACGCGGTGGCGTCCAACTCGCCCCGCGCGATGGCCAGATACTCCAGGCCTGCCGAACCGCAGGCACGCGGTCGGACGCCGTCCGTCCACAGTCCGAGGAGCGAGCGCTTCTGCTCGTCCGTCGTGTAGTCCGGGTGGGAGGTGGCCACTTGGAGGTCGCGGCCGGCCTCGGGCAGGCCCGCGTGCAGGCGCCTGCCGTCGAGGAAGGCGCCCTCTCCGCGGATCGCGGTGGCGAGCTGGTCGCGGGCCGGGGCGAACGTCCACGACGCGCGGACGACCCCACGGTGTGCGAGCGCGACGAGTGTGCAGAAGCCGGGGTCGCCGTGGACGAACTGCCGGGTGCCGTCCACGGGGTCGACGATCCAGACCGGCGCCTCGCCCTGTATCGCCTCGTACGAGGCGGGGTTGGCGTGCACGGCCTCCTCGCCGACCACGACGGAGCCGGGCAGCAGCTTGGGCAGCACCTCGGTGAGATACAGCTCGGCCTTGCGGTCGGCGTCCGTCACCAGGTCGTGCGGGCCACTCTTCTGGTCGACCTCGTGGGCGGCGAGCTGACGGAAGCGCGGCATGATCTCCGCGGCCGCCGCCTCGCGGACCGCTTCTTCGACGTCGGACGCGTACCGGGCGAGAAACTCTTCGATGGTTTCGTTGTCTTCGATCATGACCCCATGAGAGCACGCGCCACTGACAATCCCCACCCGCCCGGTGGACATGCGATGGAATCGGCCTGAACACCGGGATTCGGACATAGACGCAGATGTCCCGGACGCCTCAGGCGCCTCAGCGCCCCACCGCGTACCCCTGCATCCCCCGGGGATTCGCCGCCGCCGACAGCACTCCCGTCTCCGGGTCCCGCGCGACCGCGCACAGCCGGCCCTCGGACCAGTCGTCGCCGATCACCACGTCGTGCCCCCGGCGGCGCAGCTCCTCGACCACCGCGCCCGGCATTCGGGACTCCACGGTGACGCTGCCCGGGCGCATGCCACGCGGGTGGAAGGAGCCCGGGAAGCTGTCGTTGTGCCAGTTCGGGGCGTCGATCGCGCCCTGCAGGTCCAGGCCGCCGCGCGCCTTCGGGCGCAGGGCGACGGCGAGGAAGAAGTGCAGCTGCCACTGGTCCTGCTGGTCCCCGCCAGGCGTACCGAACGCCAGCACCGGCACTCCGTCGCGCAGCGCGATCGAGGGCGTGAGGGTGGTGCGGGGGCGGCGGCCCGGGGTGAGGGAGTTCGGCAGGCCCTCCTCCAGCCAGGTCATCTGGAGCCGGGTGCCGAGGGGAAAGCCCAGTTCGGGCACGACGGGGTTGGACTGGAGCCACCCGCCGCTGGGCGTGGCCGCGACCATGTTGCCCCAGCGGTCGACGACGCCGAGATGGCAGGTGTCGCCCCGGGTGAGGCCGTCGGCGGCGACGACGGGTTCGCCCGGCACGGTCGAGGTGGGCGGCTTGGCCACCGTGGGCTCACCGGCACCCGGAACGCCACCGGCCGCGACCGTCGGCTCCCCGGCCCCCAGGAGGCTGGATCCCGGCGCGCCCGTGGCCACCACGCGCGCGTGCGCGCACAGTCGCGGGGTGCGCCCGTTGGGGCTGCCGGGCCGCAGCTCGTACGATGCCTGGTCCCCGACAAGGGTCCGCCGGGCGGCGTTGTAGGTGTCGGACATCAGTTCGTCGAGCGGCACATCGGCTCCGCCGGACGCGTCCCCGTACCAGGCCTCCCGGTCCGCCATGGCGAGCTTGCAGCCCTCGATCACCAGGTGGACGTAGTCGGCGGACTCGTACGCGGGCAGCTCCGGAGGGAGGAGTGCGAGCTGCTGGAGGAGGACCGGGCCCTGGCTCCAGGGGCCGGCCTTGCAGAGGGTCCAGCCGTGCCAGTCGTACGTCGCCGGCGCCTCGTAGGTCGCGGACCAGGAGGCCAGGTCGGCGGCCGTCAGCGTGCCGGTGTGGTGCTCGCCGCTGGTGTCGAGGGTGGGCCGCGCGGACTGTCGCACGAGAGCCTCGGCGATGAAACCGGCACGCCACACCTCACGTGCCGCCTCGATCTGGGCGACGCGGTCCCCTGCCCCGGCGACCTCGGCCAGCAGGCGCTTCCAGGTGGCTGCGAGGGCGGGATTGCGGAACAGTTCGCCGGGCCGGGGCGCCTGTCCGCCGGGCAGGTACACGTCCGCGGACGAGGTCCACTCCGTCTCGAACAGCTCGCGCACGGTTTCGACGTTCGCGCCGACGTTCTCCACGGGCGCGTGCCCGTGTTCGGCGTACCCGATGGCGTACTGGAGAACGTCGGCGAGACGCTTGGTGCCGTGGTCGCGGAGCAGAAGCATCCAGGCGTCGAACGCGCCCGGAACGGCGGCGGCGAGGGGCCCGGTGCCGGGTACGAGATCGAGCCCCAGTCCCCGGTAGTGCTCGACCGTGGCCCCGGCGGGCGCGACGCCCTGCCCGCACAGCACCCGCACCTCGCCGCCTGCCGGGGCCAGGATGACCGGTACCTCACCGGCGGGCCCGTTGAGGTGCGGTTCGACGACATGCAGGACGAACCCCGCGGCGACGGCGGCGTCGTACGCGTTGCCGCCGTCCTCCAGCACGGCCATCGCCGACTGCGAGGCCAGCCAGTGCGTGGAGGACACCATCCCGAAGGTGCCCTGGAGCGTGGGTCGGGTGGTGAACACGGGCGACTCCTTCGCTGGGGCATACGATCCGTTGACTCCGGTGATCGTACGTACCCCGCGCCGCGCCCCCGGTACACCGCCGGCGCAGGCTCGCCCCTCTCCTCTCGGCTACGGCCGACGCCGTCCGGCCGTCAGCACGTGCCCGCACCGAGAAGCGCCGGTTCGGACTTGATGCGGCGGGTCGTGGACATGACGGTCTCGCGGCGTTCACGGGGCGTCCAGCCACTGCTCGGCCCCGCCCATGAGCCAGGCCACGCCCGCCAGCCCGTACTGACCTTCCGGGACGAGTCCGGCCTCGCTGAACTCGGCCGGGACCTCGGTCGGTTCGGCGCAGCAGGAGGTCGCGAACAGGCCCCCGTCGTCGGCGTGTCGTCCGGTGGCCGGCCTCGTCCGTATGGGCGCGATGCGCCGGATCACCGACGAGGACGTGGCGGCCTGGCGCACACCACGGCACACCGACGGCCAGCTGGTCCGGCTCACCACATATGTGGTTTTCGCCGCAGTTGATCTCATTGAAGGCGAATTGAGCGCTATCGACGCCGATTTGCGCATTCTGGCGGACAGTACGGACGGCCGACCGCGAAGGACAGTCATCGCACAGCCACGGAGCGAGTTCTTACTTCCGCCCCACAGGCAGTCATGTGACACTGGCGTCCCGTCCGGAGTGCGGACCCCCCTCCGCACCGTCCCCCACGAGAAGTGCGCCTTGAGCCTTCCTCTGCCGCTCGCACTCACCACCCGCCTGGCACCGGTCGCCGTGCTCGCCACGGCCGGCTGGGCTCTGTCCTCGGGGCCGCTCTCCGCGGCACCGGCCGACGACCACGAGTCGGCCACCAGGGGCGCGACCGCTTCGCCCACCGCGCCCTCCACGTCGGCGGCCACGAAGACGTTCACCGCCGCGCCCGCGCCCTGCTCGGCCGTTACCCCGGGGACGGTCAAGTCCCTTGTACCCGGCGCCAAGGCGGCCGGCAAGGAGATCCCCTCGACGGACGCGGCGGCGCGCCGCACCTGCTCCTGGAACGCGCTCAAGGAGTACGACTACCGCTGGCTCGACGTGTCGTTCGAGCTGTCCGACACGGACGCGGCGGCGGAGAAGACGTACAAGGCGCGCCTGACGGAGAAGAGCGGTGGCGGGGTGGTGCCGGGTCTCGGTGACGCCGCCTACTCCGTCGTGAACCTCACCACCGAGGACAAGCAGCAGACACGCGAGGGCGTGGTACTGGTCCGCGCGTCGAACGCGCTGGTGGTGATCACGTACAACGGCAGTGACTTCGAGTCGAAGAAGGCGCCCAGCACGGATGTGATCAACAAGGGTGCCATCAAGGCGGCCCGGGACGCGGTGGCAGCACTGGAGGGCGGCCGGTAGAACCGGCCGCCCTCCGTCACACGTCACACAGGGTCAGACCTCCGCCTTCCCCTTCCCGCTCGCCAGCATCAGCACCAGGTAGAGCACCATCGAGGTACCCAGGCCCACGGCCCAGCCGTAGTCCGCCAGTGCTGACAGTGCCGGGATGGGCCTCCCGTCGATCAGCGGCGCGAAGTTGGCGCCGCCGACGGCCAGCACACCGCCGACCACGAAGGCGACGACCGCACGCCAGTTCCAGCCGCTGTCGTACCAGTAGCGTCCGCCCGTGCGGTAGAGGTCGGCGAGGTCGAGCTTGCCGCGGCGCAGGATCCAGTAGTCGGCGATGAGGATGCCGGCGACCGTGCCGAGGAGACCGCCGACCAGGCCGAGCCAGGTGAAGATGTAGCCCTGCGGGTCGGAGTACAGCTTCCACGGGAAGATCAGGACGCCGAGGACGCAGGTGGCGAGCGCACCGGCCCGGAAGCTGATCTTCCGGGGCGCGATGTTGGAGAAGTCGAAGGCCGGGGAGACCAGGTTGGCCGCGACGTTCACGGACAGGGTCGCCACCAGCACGGTGACCAGGGCGAACAGCAGCCCGAAGACGTTGTCGGTCTTGGCGGCGAGCTGTACCGGGTCCCAGATGGCCTCGCCGTACACGGCCTGCGAGCCCGAGGTGACCATCACGGACAGGAACGCGAACAACGTCATCGTGGTGGGCAGACCAAGAGCCTGTCCCCACGTCTGGGCCTTCTGGCTCTTCCCGTACCGCGTGAAGTCCGGGATGTTCAGGGACAGCGTGGACCAGAAGCCGATCATGCCCATGAGGGCGGGCGCGAAGATCTTCCAGAAGTCCGCGCCATAGCCCAGCTTGGAGGGCTGGTCGAGCAGCGGACCGAAGCCGCCGGCCTTGTCGGCCATCCACCACAGCATCACGCCGGCGCCGACGAGGACGAAGGGCGCGGCCCAGTTCTCGAAGCGGCGGATCGTCTCCATGCCCCGGTAGATGATGGCGACCTGGATCACCCAGAAGATGGCGAAGGACAGCCACATGGTCCAGGCGTAGCCGCCGATCTTCCCGGCGTCGCTCCAGCCGTTGCCGATGAGCTTGCCGGCGAGAAAGTAGATCGCCTCGCCGCCGATCCAGGTCTGGATGCCGAACCAGCCGCAGGCCACCAGTGCCCGCACGACAGCGGGAAGGTTGGCGCCTCGGATGCCGAAGGAGGCGCGGGCGAAGACGGGGAAGGGGATGCCGTACTTGGGCCCGGCATGCCCGGTGAGCAGCATCGGGATCAGCACGATCACGTTCGCCAGGGCGATCGTGAGCACGGCCTGCTTCCAGTCCATGCCCACGGCGATCAGACCCGAGGCGAGGGTCCAGGAGGCCGTGTTGTGGGCCATGCCCACCCAGAGAGCCGAGAAGTTGTACGTGTTCCAGGTGCGCTTCTCGACCGGAACCGGCAGCAGGTCCTCGTTGGCGTACGGCCCGCTGGGAGCAGGCGCGTCGGGGGAGATCTCCACCCGGCCGTCGGGGAGGGTGACTTGGGAGGACGGCGGTATGGCCGTGGGAGCGGTGTCGGTCATGGGCAGGCCAATCAAAGAGATGGGTCGGGAAAGGCCGTGCGGGTGGCGCGTTGGGGGACGCGCACAGGACACCCGGAGGCGTCCTGACCTCCTCCCCGGCAACCTGAACGCCGGGGAGGAGGAGTTGACGGGTGCGTAACACAGCGGGGAGTTCGGGTGGGTCAGGCGTTGACGGCCGGGATCACCGTCGACCCGTAGGCGTCGATGACCTTTTCCTGGGCGTCGTGCATGTCGTAGACGGCGAACTGGTCGACGCCCAGTTCACGCAGCTTGTTGAGCTTCTCGATGTGCATCTCCGGGGTGCCGATGACGCAGAACCGGTCGACGATCTCGTCGGGCACGAACTGGGTGTCGGGGTTGTCGGCCCGTCCGTGGTGGGAGTAGTCGTAGCCCTCGCGGGCCTTGATGTAGTCGGTGAGTTCCTCGGGTACGGCGGCGGAGTGTTCGCCGTACTTCGAAACCAGGTCGGCGACGTGGTTGCCGACCATCCCGCCGAACCAGCGGCACTGGTCGCGGGCGTGGGCGAGCGCCTCGGGCGAGTCGTCCTCGGTGATGTACGCGGGGGCGGCGACGCAGATCTTCACCTCGGACGGGTCGCGTCCGGCGGCGACGGCCGCGTCCTTGACCGTCTTGACCATGTACTCGGTCAGATAGAGGTCGGAGAGCTGGAGGATGAACCCGTCGGCCTCCTCGCCGGTCATCTTGAGCGCCTTGGGGCCGTACGCGGCCATCCAGACGGGGAGTTCGGCGCCCGGCCGCACCCACGGGAACTTGATGACGGTGCCGCCGAGGTCGGCCTCGTCGCCGCGGCCGAGCGAGCGGATGACCTTCATCGCGCCACTGATCCGGGCCAGGGTGTTGGGCGTGCGGCCTGCGACGCGCATCGCGGAGTCGCCGCGGCCGATGCCGCACACCGTGCGGTTGCCGAACATGTCGTTGAGGGTGGCGAAGGTGGAGGCGGTGACCTCCCAGGTGCGGGTGCCCGGATTGGTGACCATCGGGCCGACCGTCAACTTCTCCGTGCTGGAGAGGATCTGACTGTAGATCACGAACGGTTCCTGCCACAGCACGGCGGAGTCGAAGGTCCAGCCGTACGTGAAGCCGTTGCCCTCGGCGCGCTGCATCAGGCTGACGACCCGTGAGGCAGGAGGATCGGTTTGGAGGACAAGTCCGAAGTCCATCGGTCTCCTTGCAAAGATCTGGTAGGTTTCGTTCGCCCCGCAAAGGGCCGGTTCGGGCTGGACCGCAGTCTTCGGATTGGAAGCCCCCTCATCGACGGGGCGGAGTCACGAGCACTGCTCCTACTTGCTGCGGCGGAACCTCACTGGAGGTACTGGCAAGTTGAGCGGGGCGTGTACTGACCGTGGCCGGCACGCCCCGCAAACTCCCGCTCATTGATGACGAGTTCGCCCCGCGAGAGGACGGTCTCGACGCGGCCGGTGATCCGCTTGCCCTCGTACGCCGAGTAGTCGACGTTCATGTGGTGCGTCTCGGCGGAGACGGTCTGCTCGGCCGCCGGGTCGTAGATGACGACGTCGGCGTCGGCGCCCGGGGCGATGGTGCCCTTCTTCGGGTAGAGGCCGAACATCCGGGCCGGGGTGGCGCAGGCGATCTCGATCCAGCGGCGTCGGCTGATGTGCCCGTCGACGACGGCCTGGTGGAGGAGGTCCATGCGGTTCTCGACGCCGGGAAGGCCGTTGGGGATCTTCGAGAAGTCGCCGCGGCCCAGTTCCTTCTGCCCCTCGAAGCAGAACGGGCAGTGGTCCGTGGAGACGACCTGGAGGTCGTTCGTCCGGAGGCCCCGCCACAGCGCGGCCTGGTGGTCCTTGGGCCGAAGGGGCGTGCTGCACACGTACTTCGCGCCCTCGAAGTCCGGCTCGGCGAGGTTGTCGGTGGACAGGAACAGGTACTGCGGGCAGGTCTCGCCGAAGACGTTGAGCCCCTCGTCGCGCGCCCGTGCCAGCTCGGCGACTGCCTCCTGCGCCGAGACGTGGACGACGTACAGGGGTGCGCCGGCGACCTGCGCGAGCTTGATGGCGCGGTGTGTGGCCTCGGCTTCGAGGAGGGCCTTGCGGACCTCGCCGTGGTAGCGGGGGTCGGTCTCGCCACGGGCCAGGGCCTGCTCGACGAGGACGTCGATCGCGATGCCGTTCTCGGCGTGCATCATGATCAGGCCGCCGTTCTCGGCGGAGCGCTGCATGGCGCGCAGGATCTGGCCGTCGTCGCTGTAGAAGACGCCCGGGTAGGCCATGAACTGCTTGAAGGAGGTGACGCCCTCCTCGACCAGCAGGTCCATCTCCTTGAGCGTGTCCGGGTTCACATCGGAGACGATCATGTGGAAGCCGTAGTCGATGGCGCAGTTGCCGTCGGCCTTGGCGTTCCAGGTGTCGAGGCCGTCGCGCAGCGACTGGCCGACGCTCTGCACGGCAAAGTCGATGATCGTGGTCGTACCGCCCCAGGCGGCGGCCCGGGTGCCGGTCTCGAAGGTGTCCGAGGCCGCGGTGCCGCCGAACGGCAGTTCCATGTGGGTGTGCGCGTCGACGCCGCCGGGGATGACGTACTTCCCGGTGGCGTCTATGGTCCGCTCGGCCGTCCAGGCCTCGGCGGCCGCGGTGCCGCTCGCGGCAAGGGCGGCGATGCGGCCGTCCTCGATCAGGACGTCGGCATGGATCTCGTCGGACGCGGTGATGACGAGGCCACCCCGGATGACGGTACGGCTGCTCATGCTCCCTCTCCTTCCGGTCGTACGTGCACTGGTGTTTCCCTGCGGATCCCTGCGATCCCTCCCGGAGGACGACGCCGTGGGCCCGGCCCCCGTGACCGGGCCCACGGACGACAGGGAATCGCCGTCAGGGAGCGGTCAGCGGGCCGTACGCGTCGGGGCGGCGGTCGCGGAAGAACTGCCAGCGGTCGCGGACCTCGCGCAGCTTGGCCAAATCCAGGTCGCGGACGACGAGTTCGGTCTCCTTGTCGCTCGCCACCTCGCCGACGAACTGCGCCTCCGGGTCCACGAAGTACGAGGTCCCGTAGAAGTCGTTGTCGCCCAGTTCCTCGACTCCGACCCGGTTGATCGCGCCGACGAAGTACTCGTTGGCGACGGCCGCCGCCGGCTGCTCCAGCTGCCACAGATAGGCGGACAGGCCGCGCGAGGTGGCCGACGGGTTGAAGACGATCTCGGCGCCTTCGAGGCCCAGCGCACGCCAGCCCTCCGGGAAGTGCCGGTCGTAGCAGATGTACACGCCGATCTTGCCCACGGCGGTCTCGAAGACCGGCCAGCCCGCGTTCCCCGGGCGGAAGTAGAACTTCTCCCAGAACCCGGCGACCTGCGGGATGTGGTGCTTGCGGTACTTGCCGAGGTACGAGCCGTCCGCGTCGATCACGGCGGCCGTGTTGTAGAGGACTCCGGGCTGTTCCTCCTCGTACATCGGCAGAACGAGGACGATGCCCAGTTCCCTGGCGAGCGCCTGGAAGCGCTTGACGATCGGGCCGTCGGGGATCTGCTCGGCGTACTCGTAGAACGCCTTGTCCTGGACCTGGCAGAAGTACGGTCCGTAGAACAGCTCCTGGAAGCACATGACTTGAGCACCCTGGGCCGCGGCGTCGCGGACCGCCTGCTCGTGGACCTGGATCATCGACTCCTTGTCGCCCGTCCAGGCGGTCTGGAAAATGGCGGCGCGAATCACCCTGCTCATCGGGACCTCCGGTCACTCGGTGTACGGCGAGCCTAGGAAGCCCGGAGAGCGGGTTTGAGTTGCACGGTGTCACGCCTGCGGGCGTTCGGCGTTCCACGGTGTCACCCTGGCGTCGGCCCATGTTTCACCACTGTTTTCGCAGGTCCTCTGATGTTTCGGAGCGGTAAGACGGAGCGTTGGAGGAAGCGGTCATCGGTTTTGCTGAGCATCGTGCGCGAGAAGCGCGATATGCACGGAGGCGGCCTGCTCGAAGTCGTCGAGATCGAGCCCGAGCCGCGCCTGTATCGCTTCCAGCCGCCGGTAGAGCGCGGGCCGCGAGACATGATGCAGTTGCGCGGTACGTGACTTGTTGCGCCCGGTGGCGAGATAGGTCCGCAGCACGGGGAGCAGCTCGGACTCGCCCTCGGCCCCGCACAGCAGCCCGTCCAGCTCCCGCTCGGCGAACGACTGCACATGCGGATCGTCCCGCAGCAGCCGGACAAGGCCGCGCAGCCGTACGTCCCTCAGGTGCACCAGCACCGGCAGTTCCTGCCCCGCCGGAGTTTCCGCGACGGCCGCGGCGACGTGCAGCGCCTCGCGCAGTCCGGTGGGTACGTCGTCCCAGGACACCAGCGCGTCGGCGGCGGCCACGACGGTCCGGCCCCCTCCTGTCTCGGTGCGCAGCCGGAGCGCGAAGTGCGCCGCCAGTGCCTTGGCGTCCTGGTCCCGGGCGAGGCTCAGCAGGACGGCGGTGGCGTCGTCGGCGAGCTCGGCGACCAGCCCCGGCAGCCCCAGCAGGCGCAGTACTCGGTCGAGTTCGGCGGGATCGCCGTCCCGTACGACGAGCGGCACGAAGGTCCGCCGGTTGACGGGCAGTCCGGCCGCCCGCGCCCGCGGAAGCAGTTGCCGCGCCGGTACCACTCCGCTCACCAGATCCGTCAGCAGACTCTGCGCGGACTGCTCCTCCCAGGTGCGCACCGAGCCCCCGAGCATGCGGTGGAGCACGAGTGCCTCGGCGGCCCGGTCGGCCAGCAGCCGTCCGGTCGCGGCGTCACCCCGGTACCCGCACAGCACGATCCGCCCCCAGCGTTCCCCGCGCCCGCCCAGCTCGGCCCGGATCCACCCGTCGCCCTCGCTCCCGCCGGCCTGCCGGGAGATACGCTCCCAGTCCCGCAGCACGTCGTCGACGGCCGACCGCTCCCCCGACGTGGCGAGGACGCGGTGCGCGAGGTTGGTGACGACGACAGGACAGGCGCTGTGCGAGGCGATCTCGTCGAGGAGGAGTTGCAGCGGGGCGCCGGAGGTGATGAGCCCCGTGAGAGCGGTCCGTACCGCTTCGGACAGGCTCACCGCGGCGAACTTCCGCCGTACGAGCCGGGACTGGACCTCCTCCGTCAACTCCGCGAAGGGGAACGGCCGATGGAGCACCACCATCGGCAGCCCGCACCTTTCGGCCGCGCGCCGCATGACGTCCGGCGGCGCCGGGAAGGCGCGGCCGAGCCCGAGCACGACGGCGGCCGCCTCCGCCCGGTGCAGCGAGCGGATGTACTCGGCCTGGGCCTCCTCGTCCCCGGCGAGCAGCACCCCGGTCGTGAGCACCATCTCGCCGCCGCTGAGCATCACGCCGACATCGGCGGCCTCGGCGACATGCACCCAGCGCACGGGCCGGTCGAGCTGGCCGGCGCCGGCCACCACCTCGGGCTCGCCCGCGAGCACCCGTTCCAGGCCGAGGACCCGACGGACCGACAGGGCGGGTTCCAGGGTGGTGGTCATACGGTGCTTCCCTTGCTGTGGTGTTACTGGACGCAGCTCCTCAGAGCACGTTCGAGGATCGCGGCGCCCTCCTCGGCCTCCGCGACGGTGAGCGACAGCGGCGGGGCGACGCGCAGCGCGCTGGTGTTGTGGCCGCCGCCCTTGCCGAGGAGCAGCCCTTCCTCCCGGGCTGCCTCGAGCACGGCTGCGGCGGTCTCCGGATCGGCGGTGTCCGTACCCGGCTTCACCAGCTCGATGCCGATCATCAACCCGCGACCACGGACCTCCCGTACGCCCGGAAGCTGCGCGGCGACGGCCCGCAGCCGTTCGATGAGCAGCCCGCCGACGCGCCGGGCGTTGCCCTGGAGATCGTGTTCCAGGAGGTAGTTGAGGTTGGCGAGGCCGGCCGCCATGGTGATCTGGGTGCCGCCGAAGGTCGAGATGGAGTTGGAGTCGAGGCAGTTCATGACTTCGGCGCGGGCCACGACCCCGCCGATGGACATGCCGTTGCCGATGCCCTTGGCGAAGGTGAGGATGTCCGGCGGACCGTTCTCCGCGTGCGCCTGCCAGCCCCAGAAGTGCTCGCCGGTGCGGCCCCAGCCGGTCTGTACCTCGTCGGCGATCCAGAGGATGCCGCGTTCCTGGAGCACTCGACGGAAGGCGGCGTACAGCCCGTCGGGCGGCGAGGTGAAGCCGCCGACGCCCTGGATGGGCTCCGCGATCAGGGCGGCGGGCGGACGGACGTGTCCGAGCAGGTCCTCCAGGTCGGCGACGCAGGCGGCGATGAACTCGTCGTCGCTCAGATCGGCGTACGGACCACGGGTGCGGACGCCGCCGTGGACGTACAGGGTCTGGAGCGGGGACAGGGAGGTCGGTGACCAGCCCTTGTTGCCGGTGATGCCGACCGTGCTGAAGGAACGGCCGTGGTAGCTGTTGCGCATCGCCAGGATCTGGTTGCTGCGCCGGTAGGAGGTGGCAAGGAGGAGAGCGGTGTCGTTGGCTTCCGTGCCGGAGGTGGTGAAGAAGACGCGCGCGTCCGGGATGCCTGACAACTGGGCGATCCGCTCGGCGAGTTCGACCATCGGCCGGTTGAGGTAGAGCGTGGACGAGTGGATGATCCGCCCTGCCTGTTCGCTCACCGCCTTGGTGATCTCGGGCAGCGCGTGCGCGGTCATCGTGGTGAGGATGCCGCCGAAGAAGTCGAGGTACTGCTTCCCGTCCGCGTCCCACACGTACCGGCCCTCGCCGTGCGTGATCTCGATCGGATCCGCGTAGTAGAGGGCGAGCCAGTCCGGCAGCACCGCCTGGTGACGCCCGTACAGATCACTCACGGCTGCACCAGCCCTTCGTACGCGTCCGGCCGCCGGTCCCGGTAGAAGGCCCACTGCTGCCGGACTTCCTCGATGAGATCGAAGTCAAGATCACGGACGACGAGTTCCTCGTCCTTGTCGCTGGCGACCTCGCCGACGAACTGGCCACGCGGGTTCACGAAGTACGAGGTGCCGTAGAAGTCGTTGTCCCCGTACTCCTCCTGGCCGACCCGGTTGATGGCGGCGACGAAGTACTCGTTGGCGACGGCGGCCGCGGGCTGCTCCAGCTGCCACAGGTGGGAGGAGAGGCCCCGGTGGGTCGCGGACGGGTTGTAGACGAGCTGCGCGCCGTTCAGACCGAGCTGACGCCAGCCCTCCGGGAAGTGCCGGTCGTAGCAGATGTAGACGCCGACCTTCCCCACGGCCGTCTCGAAGACGGGCCAGCCAAGGTTGCCGGGTTTGAAGTAGTACTTCTCCCAGAACCCCTTGACCTGCGGAATGTGGTGCTTGCGGTACTTGCCGAGGTAGGTCCCGTCGGCGTCGATCACAGCCGCGGTGTTGTAGTAGAACCCGGACTGCTCGATTTCGAACACGGGAACGACGATGACCATGCCGGTCTCCCGGGCCAGCTCCTGCATACGGGTGACCGTCGGTCCGTCGGGGACAGGCTCGGCCCACCTGTAGTGCTCGGGCTCCTGGACCTGGCAGAAGTAGGGGGCGTTGAAGACTTCCTGGAATCCGATGACCTTGGCGCCCTGCCGGGCGGCCTCACGGGCGTGCTCCACATGTTTGGCGACCATGGACTCGGTGTCGCCGGTCCAGGTTGCCTGGACCAGAGCGGCACGTACGACGTTGGCCATGACCTGCTCCTTCGGCTGGACGTCAGAAGCCTCTACGCCCGTAGACAAAGGTCGTAGGGGCTTGAAAGTAAGCCTCCGGAAGAGCCTTGCCAAGACCATCGCCGTTAACCCGCGGAGTCGATCACGTTTCACACTCCTGTGGGCGAGTCGGGGCCGGCCGGATCAAGCGCTGTGCCCGGCGACGCGGAGGGCGTGCACCAGATCCCAGTACCGGTCCTCGGAGGCGCCCCGGGCCGCCTCCAGGAGCAGCGGTACGAGGCGCTGGGGGTCGGCGGCGACACTGCGGGCGGCCTCCTCGGGAGTGCGGACCCGGACGTACGCATCCAGCAGCGCACGCACCTCACGCTGTCTGCCCTCCTCGACGAGCCCGAGCACGGCATCGCCCACCTCCTGGGCCGGCCGTGCCATGCCCTGCCGCAGAATCTGCTGGCCGTCGGTCCCCCGCCCCGCCGCGACGAGCGCGTCGGCGGCGGCGACCAGCCGGTCGGCCGGCAGGGAGGCTGCCTCCCAGAGCAGGGTGGCCCAGTCGGCGCCGAGCCCCGCGCGGTGCAGCTCGGCGGCGAGCAGCGGGAAACGGGCGGCGGGCCAGTGGGCGGCCTCGACGAGCAGCGCGTGCGCCTCACCGCTGTGTCCCTCGCTCCGCAGGCGTACGAGGGTGCGGACGGCGTCGATGGTGTCGTGCCGGGCGTCGTCGTCCAGCGCCTCCCGCTTGGGCGCAGCGGGCTGCGCGGCAGCGGCGGCCCCGGCGAACCGCGCCCCGCGCGGGGTACGACGGCCCGCGGCGGCGGGCGCGGCCGCAGCCGGTGCGGGGGCGGGGGCGGGGGCGGGGGCGACGGTGGGCGTGGCACCGGTGTCCGCGTCGTCCGTCATCCCGGCGAAACGGGCACCGCCACGGTTGCGGCGCCTGGAGCGCTGTTTGGGGGCGCGCTCGGGTTCGGGCTCGGGGGCGACGACGGAAGCCGGAGGCTCGTACCAGTCGGCGGGGATCTGCGGTGCCGTGCGCTCGGCTGGGTGCTCGGGGGTGCCCGGAGCACCGGCCTGGCGGGCGGCGGGGCGGGTGCCGTCGTAAGCGTCCGGACGGGCGGAAGGCCGACTGCCGTCACGCCAAGCGGACCCATCGCCATCGCCACCCTGCCCGCCGGAACTGCGGTCGTCCCCGTGACGGGCGCCGTCGAGAGCCTCCCGGTGGACTGAACGCCGACTACCGTCACGCCAAGCGGACCCATCGCCGTCGGCGCCCTGGCGGCCGGGGTCGTGTCCGTGGCGGGCGGGAGTGGGGCCGTCCGGGGCCTGCCGGGGTGAGCCGCGGCCGTCCTCGTATCCGGTGTGCGGACGGCCGTCCGCCCCCTGCCGACCGGCGGTGCGCTCGTCGTCGTACCCGGCCGCCGTGCCGTCGTCCCGACGCTGCTCTTCGGTCTCGGTGCGCTGCCTCGGCAGGAGCAGTGGGTCGACGGGGTGCGGGGCGTTCTGGACGCGGCCTGCGAACAGGTCCGCCTCCTCGTCGCGGTCGCGGCGCGGACCGGCCGCTCCGCTCACCGCCCGGCGGGCCAACTGCTCCAGCCTGGAACGGAGTTCGACGCAGCGGGCAGAAGCGCGTTCGTGATCGTCGCGGGCCCACGCGAGGTCGAGGCGGAGACCCTGGGCCTCCTCGTGGGTGGCGGCGGAGGCGAGCAACCGCCCCAGTTCGGCGAGCCGTTCGGCGGCGTACTTCTGTTCGCGGAGCATGACGTCGAGCCGGTCGCCGAGGGTGTCACGGGCGCCGGGGCGGGTGTCGAACGCGGTGAGCGACGCCTGATGCAGGGCACGTGCCCGCTCGGCCTCGGGGGTGACCGCGCCGGTTCCGTACTCGGTCGCGAGGTCCTGGAACAGCGCCTCCACGACGTCCCAGGGCGGAACTTCGTACCCCTCCAGACAGGCACGCATGCCGTCGGGGTCGCGCTGCCAGAACACGCCGCACCAGCCCGCACCCTGGTCGAGGCGGGCCAGCAGGCCGCTCAGATACTGCGCGAACTCCCGCACCTGCCCCGGGAGTTGTTCCAACGCCATGACGTTCACCCCATGCCCGACCGGAGTCTCCGCCCCGTAGAAAACACCAGTCGTGTTACGGATGCGCTACGCGGGATTTTCGGACCGGACGCAGAGTACCGCGCACCCAGCGCAACGTGATGTGAACCACGGTCACTATGGCCAAAACCGCGCCCCGGAGTTCACGCCGCCACCGGGGCGAGCGGCGTGCACTGCCCGACCAGTTCGTCCATGGACAGTCCGAGGACCTTCGCGAGCGCCGCGACCGTGAAGAAGGCAGGGGTCGGCGCCCGACCGGTCTCGATCTTGCGGAGCGTCTCGGGAGAGATACCGGCGCGGGCCGCGATCTCCGCCATGCTGCGGCCACCACGCGCCGCACGCAGCAACCGGCCGAGCCGCTCGCCGCGTTCACGCTCTTCGGGGGTGAGAGGAGTGCGTACCATGACGCCATTCTAATACCGGTATAGTAATTGGCATGGTGGAACTGAAGACGGACACAGCGATCGATGCCATGTACGAGACGGGCCAGGTGGTCGGCAGAGCCCTGACCGCCGTCCGGAAAGCCGCTGACGTGGGCGTTTCCCTCCTGGAGCTGGACGAGGTGGCGCACGACGTGCTGCGCGCGGCCGGGGCGACCTCCCCCTTCCTCGGCTACCGCCCCTCCTTCGCGCCCACCCCGTTCCCGGCGGTGATCTGCGCCTCGGTGAACGACGCGATCGTGCACGGCATCCCGGACGGCTACCGGCTGCGCGACGGCGACCTCGTCTCCATCGACTTCGGTGCCGAACTGGGTGGCTGGGCCGGCGACTCGGCCATCAGCTTCATCGTGGGCGAGCCGCGCCCGGCCGACGTACGGCTCGTCGAAACCGCCGAGCGGGCCCTCGCGGCGGGCATCGCGGCGGCGGTCGTCGGCAACCGCATCGGCGACATCGCGCACGCCGTCGGCGAGGTGTGCCGTACGGCGGGATACGGCATCCCGGACGGCTTCGGCGGCCACGGCATCGGCCGGCGTATGCACGAGGACCCCCCGGTCCCGAACGAGGGCCGCCCCGGCCGGGGCATGCCGCTGCGTCACGGCCTCGTCCTGGCGATCGAGCCGATGCTGATCGGCAGCGGCAAGGACGGCTACCACGAGGCCCCGGACGGCTGGACCCTCCGCACGAACGACGGCTCCCGCGCGGCCCACGCGGAGCACACGGTGGCGATCACGGAGTCGGGACCGCGGGTGCTCACGGCGCGCCAGGAGGCGCGCACGAGCAGCAGGTGACCTTCGGCTCCATGCGCATCAGGCGGCACCTCCGCCGACGCGGAGAGCATCGCGGCCCTGTACACGGCCAGTTGGCGCAGCGCGTACAGCGCGCTCATGCCCGCCGCGTACCTGGACGGCCCGCCGGCCGCGGAGCACCTCGCGAAGTGGCGGGCCCGCACGGCTGCGCTGTCCGCCGGCCGGTGTCCGCCGCTCGCCGAGCAGGACGGCGAACTGCGCGCCGCATCCGTCCGGACGCGGCCGGGGACGGCCGGGTCCACGTGGACAACCTGCATGCCCGGCCGGGCCACACCGGTACCGGAATCGGCCGCGGCCTGCTGCGCCACGGCTTCGCCTGGTCGGCCCGGCACACCCCGGTCAGGACGTCTGCCTGGAGGTCCTGCGCGGCAACGCCCGCGCGATCGCGTTCCACGAGCGGGCGGGCGGCCTGCGCACAGCCGGGCGCCCGCTGCGGATGGCCGCGGGCTTCACCCTGGAGGAGATCGAGTACACCTGGCCGGCGGCGGAGGTCCGCCGCTACGAGGACGGGCGGCCGGTCTCGAACACCGTGCCGCCGCCCGTCCTCGGCCGGCTCACGACGCGGGCCGCACCACCATCGCCGATCCGCCACCCCGTCGTACCGCCTCCGCTGCCGCCAGCCACTTCCCGTTCGGCAGGCGCTGTACGCCGGTCGCCGCGCCGATCTCGGGATTGAGCCGGAAACCGTGTCCGATCGCCTCCAGCCCGGTCCTCGACCCGCTGTTCCACAGCCCCGGTTCGAGCTCGGTGGTCGTCTGGTTGCGCTGGCTCGCGCGCGGTGCGGCGATCGCGTCGACCAGCGGGAGCCCGCGGTCGACGAAGCTGGTCAGAGTCTGCAGAACGGTCGTGATGATGGTCGCGCCGCCGGGTGAGCCGAGGGCCACCACCGGCTTGTTGTGCGCGTCCAGGACGATCGTCGGGGACATGGACGAGCGCGGCCGCTTGCCCGGCCCCGGCAGGTTCGGGTCGTGGACGGCCGGGCTGGCCGGGGCGAAGGAGAAGTCCGTCAGCTCGTTGTTCAGGATGAAACCGCGGCCCGGGACCGTGATGCCGCTGCCGCCGGTCTGCTCGATCGTCAGCGTGTAGGACACGACGTTGCCCCACTTGTCGGCCACCGTCAGATGCGTCGTGTTCTCACCCTCGTACGTCGTCGGCGCCGCGATGCCTGTGCTCGTGCAGGCATCGGGGTTGCGCGGGTCCCCGGGTGCGACCGGGCTCGTCAGTACCGCGTCGTCCTTGATCAGGCACTCCCGCGAGTCGGCGTACGACTGCGACAGCAGTTCCTTCGTCGGTACGTCCTCGAAGGCCGGGTCACCCACCCAGCGCCCCCGGTCCGCGAAGGCGATCCGGCTCGCCTCGATGTAGCGGTGCAGGAACTGGACCTCGCTCGCCTTCGAGAGGTCCGTCCGCTCAAGGATGTTGAGGGCCTCGCCGACCGTCGTACCGCCCGACGAGGAGGGTGCCATCGAGTAGACACCCAGGCCGCGGTACGAAGTCTTCGTGGGCGCCTGGCGCTTGGCCCGGTACTTCGCCAGGTCCGTCAGCGACAGCTTGCCGGGGCGCGCGTTGTAGCCCGAACCCGGGTCCACCGGCGGATTGTTGACCGTGTCGACGATCTCCTGTGCCAACCGGCCCCGGTACAGGGCCCCGACACCCTTGCGGCTCAACTCCGCGTACGTTCCGGCCAGATCGGGGTTCTTGAAGGTCGACCCGACCACCGGCAGCGCACCGCCCGGCAGGAACAGCTCCGCCGTGTCCGGGAAGTTCCTGAACCGCGCCTCGTTGGAAGCGGTCTGCGACCGGAACGTGGCGTCCACCGTGAACCCGTCGCGCGCGAGCCGTTCCGCCGGCTTCAGCAGCGTACCGAGCCGTTTGCTGCCCCAACTGTCCAGCGCCGCCTGCCAGGTCGCGGGCGTACCCGGCGTACCGACGCCCAGCCCGCTCGTGACGGCGTCGGCGAAGGCGATCGGCTGCCCGTTCTCCAGGAACAGGCCCGAGTCGGCCGTCAGGGGTGCCGTCTCGCGGCCGTCGATCGTCTGCACCGTACGGGACTTGGCGTCGTAGTAGACGAAGTAGCCGCCTCCGCCGATGCCGTTGGAGTAGGGCTCCGTGACCCCGAGCGCGGCGGCCGTGGCGACGGCGGCGTCCACCGCGTTGCCACCCTTGCGCAGGATCTCGATCCCGGCGGCCGAGGCATCTGCGTCCACGCTCGCGACGGCACCGCCGTATCCGACGGCGACCGGGACCTTCTCCACAGCCGTAGCCGCCGAAGGGGCGCCGGAGGGCGGCGCAGCCGCCCCCACCGACACCACCGTGGCGGACACCGCCATAACCGCCAGACTCCGTGTGACAGAGCGACGACGCATCAATACCTCCAGTCAATGACCGTCCGCGCAGCGTAACTTCATCCCGACAGCCCCGTAAGGGCACCTCGAACACCGTTGCGGTTGACCGATACCATGCGCGCCCATGACTGACGACGTGCGCAATATCGTCCTCGGTGTGGTCGCGGCCGGCATCAGCGCAGCCCTCGGCTGGCTGGCCCGCACCTATCTGTGGAAACGCAAACTCCGCCGCAAGCAGGCCTTCTTCGGGCTGCCGGACAACTCCGAGTCGCTGCTCGTGGTGAACCGCGAGGCCGGTGGCCCCGAGTTGACGGTGATGCGCCATGACGTGTTCGCGCTGCTGGAACTCTCCGCGCTCATCAAGGACTGCAACGCCCATGCCCAGGTCGTCGCCCACGACGCCGCACAACAGGGGTTCGGGGAGCGCACCGAGTTCTGCGTGGGCGGCCCGGCCTCCAACCGCCGTATGGCGGCACATCTGTACTCCCTGCTCCCCGGCGTCCGCGTCAACGTCGACGCCGAACCGGGCCCGGACCGCGGCGCCTTCCAGATCGGCACCGAGCGCTACCGGCTGGAGGCGGGCAAGGGCGAGTACGTGATCCTCGCGCGGCTCACCGCCGGCCAGAGCCATGAGGCCCGGCCGGTCTTCCTCTTCTGCGGCCAGCGCGCGATCACCAACCAGGCGGCGACGCGCTATCTCGCCCGCAACCACGAACGGCTGGCCCGCAAACACGGGGACAACTCCTTCGCCCTGCTCCTGAAAGTCGTCAACTCGCAGGCGTACGGACCCGATGTCGTCGAGGTCGTCACGGACATCACGCGGGCCGCACAGACCCCTCCACCAGCCATTGCTCCACGCAGCTCCCACCGCGCCTCCTAGGTTCCGGCACACGGCTCGGACGAGTTGGGCGGATGCGCGGTGATACTGAGCTGCAACTCCCGCGAAGCCGACAGCGACAGCCAAGCCGTGAACACACCGGGTGACTCCCGTAGTTGCTCCGGCGGCCGGAGGGGTCGTCGCCCGACAGGCACAACCTGCTGAACGGACCAACGCGGTTTCGGGCCCGGCATACATGGCCGGGCCCCTTGGCGTGCACCCGAGCCGCCGGCACGACCAGGGTCCCGAACCCACCACGTGCGCGGGACGGCCACGCCGCTCACGGCCGCCACCGGAACCAAGGAGAGCGGCACCCTCGTCGCGTACCTCTACGACGTGGGCCCGCCCGGCCTCGGAAAGCTGGTCGGCCACGCGCCGTACACCTCCCACGGACAGACGCCCGGCAAGCCGTTCGGCGTCGACCTGGAGTGGTTCTCCACGGCCTGCGACGTCCCGGCAGGACACCGTCTGGCCCTGGTCGTCGACACTGTCGACCCGCTCTGCATCGAGCACAACCCGACCGGCGCAGCTGACCTTCTCCTCGCCGGAGCACGACCCCACGTATGTGGCGGTGCCCCTGCGCGAGCAGTGATCTCCGGCTGCCGCCGGGCGAGCGCATGCCCTTCTACTACTGCCCGCCTGGCAGCAGCGTCCCTGATTCGGCCGTTGCCCGACCTCGGTCCACATCCCGGTGGGGATGAACGGCAAATCGTAGTCGAGGTTCGGCGCGGCCGGATTCCCGGCCTGCGCCGACGTCGTGAGGTTGTCCGTCAGCGGATTTGCGGCGCCCTCAACTCCCTTGAACACCAACGAAGTTGACCTCAGTGCCGGAGAATCTTGGACAGGAAGTCCTTGGCCCGGTCGCTGCGCGGGTCGGTGAAGAACTCGTCGGGGCTGCGGTCCTCGACGATGCGGCCGTCGGCCATGAAGACGACCCGGTTGGCGGCCGAGCGGGCGAACCCCATCTCGTGGGTGACGACAACCATCGTCATACCCTCACGGACCAGTTGCTGCATGACCTCCAGAACCTCGTTGATCATCTCCGGGTCGAGAGCCGACGTCGGCTCGTCGAAGAGCATGACCTTGGGGTCCATGGCCAGGGCGCGGGCGATGGCCACGCGCTGCTGCTGGCCGCCGGAGAGCTGGGCCGGGTACTTCGGCGCCTGCGAGGCGAGGCCGACCCGGTCCAGGAGTTCACGGGAGCGCCTGTCGGCCTCCTCCTTCTTGCGCCCGCGCACCTTGATCTGGCCCAGCGAGACGTTCTGGAGGACGGTCTTGTGGGCGAAGAGGTTGAACGACTGGAAGACCATCCCGACTTCGGCACGGAGCCGCGCGAGAGGCTTGCCCTCCTCGGGCAGCAGTTGTCCGTCGAGCCTGATGGTCCCGGACTCGATCGACTCCAGCCGGTTGATCGCCCTGCACAGCGTGGACTTGCCCGACCCGGACGGGCCGATGACGACGACCACCTCCCCCCTGCCGACGGTGAGGTTGATGTCCTGGAGAACATGCAGCTCACCGAAGTGCTTGTTGACTTCATGCAGCTCGATCAGCGGATCGACAGCCATGCCCAGCCCTACTCACTCTCAGCTGTGTCGTGGTTGCCGCAAACTATCCAGATAAGGGTGGGGTTAATACACGACACGCACTTTTCGGGTATTAGCCGTATTTACGTCAGACGCGGTCCCGTGCCTACGCCTCCGCGACCTCCGCGTACAGCTGCGACAGCTCCGGAACACCGCTGGACGCCCACTCGTGACCGGAGGCGGCGACATCGAACTCACGGCCCGACGACAGCCGGACGATGGGCTGGCCGTTCGGCCAGAAGTCCCAGGTGGCACCGGGGACGGTCCGCACGATGACCGTGCCGAGATAGAGGCCGGCGTCGTTGCCCAGCCACGCCAGCGACTCCTCGTCGTCCCGCCAGCGCGGCAGCAGCTGGTCCAGCGCCTCCAACGAGGCGGCGGAGTCGTCGAGTTCGACGCCCGCCTGGCCGGCCTGGGAGCGGAGCAGCTCACACTCGGAGAGGAGCCCGGCGACCGCTTCGGGATCGTGCTCCCCCTCGGAGAACACCGCCACGCCTCGGGCCAGTCCATGCTTCTTGCGCCAGTTGCCCAGGAAAGGGATGTTCATACGTCCAGCGTGTCATTCACACCGCCGACCGCACCACAGGGCGCGCGGGGCCGCCGGTTCCGGCCAAGTTCCCCGCGCGTCCATGCGCGGCACACCCACCGCATTGACGGGCTCCTGGTACCTCTTTAGCTTCACACTGCGTTGAGCGGCGGGCCGAGTCGACCGGGGGGGGGAACGTACATGCGCCGAGTCGAACGAGGGGCGGGAGTCCGACGCTGCTGGGGGCCCGCCCTCGTTCTCGCCCTGTGCGCGACACTCGTCCCCCTGTCGTCCACGGCCCAGGCCACCGAGCCGCTCCCCCTCACCCGGTACTTCGACAACACGGCGGTCAGCGACGACGCCCACCCCGGCGACGCCGACTTCGACGGCTCGGGCGCCTCGGTCTCGGCCCAGGACCTGACGGCCGCCGGCTGGACCAGGGGACGTACCCTCACCGTCCAGGGCGCCCGGCTGACCTGGCCCTTCCGGGAACCGGGCGAGCCGGACAACGTCCGCGCCGCCGGCCAGCCGGTACGCGTCCGCGGCCAGGGCGACGCCCTCGCGTTCCTCGTCGCCGGCACCGGTGGCGCCGACGTGAGCGGCGCGGGCACCGTCTCGTACACGGACGGCACCCAGTCCTCGTACCGGCTGTCCGCCCCCGACTGGCGCACCGGCTCCCTGGGCGCCAAGACGGTCGCGCTGCCGCACGTGAACACCCCCGCCGGGCAACTCGCCGAGAAGGCACGGCTGTACGTCGTCACCGTGCCGATCGCGCGAGGCCACCAGGTCGATTCCGTCCGGCTGCCCTACGCGCCCGACCTGCATGTGTTCGCCCTCTCGGTACGGCCCGACCCGGCTGGCTGGACGGGCAGTTGGGCAGCGCCGACCTCGACGTACGCGACCGTCGGCCCATGGACCGACCGGACGCTGCGACTGGTGGTGCACACGTCGGCCGGCGGGCCGCGGGTACGGGTCCGCTTCGACAACACCTTCGCGTCGGCACCGGTACGGATCGGCAGCGCGACGGTGGCCGTGCAGGCGGCGGGCGCCACGGCGAGCGGTACGCCCGTGCCGCTGGCGTTCCGCGGCGCGCGCGGAACCGAACTACCGGCCGGGGCACAGGCGTTCAGCGACCCGCTGGACTTCGTGGTGCCTGCGGACGCCAATCTGCTGGTGAGTTTCCATCTGCCTGGCACGGTGACGGCGGCGCCTCTGCACCGGCTCGCACAGCAACGCTCGTACGTCAGCGAGCCGGGCGACCACACGGCGGACGGCTCCCCGGCGCCGTACACCTCGACGCTGACGACATGGCCGCTGCTGACCGGGGTGGACGTCGGTGACGGACCCGGGTCGGTCGTGGTGCTCGGCGACTCGATCACCGACGGCGAGCGTTCGACCCTGGACGCCAACCGGCGCTGGCCCGATGTGCTCGCCGACCGGCTGCTGGCCCAGAGCGCGGTTCCCCGCTACGGCGTCCTCAACCAGGGCATCGCCGCGAACCGCGTCCTCACCGACCGCTACCCGGGCGACGGCGTCTCCGCCGACTCGGGCGGGGTGAGCGCCCTGCACCGCCTGGACCGGGACGTCCTCGCCCAGACGTCGGCACGTACTGCGATCGTCTTCCAGGGCGTGAACGACCTGCGGACGGGGGCGTCGGCGGAGGACGTCATCGCCGGTCTGCGGGAGCTGGCGGAGCGGGTGCGGGCGCGCGGGACGCGGGTGCTGGTCGCGACGATCGGGCCGTGCGGGGGCGAGGCGCGGTGCACTTCGGCGGTCGACGGGCAACGGGTGGCCGTGAACACCTGGATCCGGGAGGAGGCGGTGCCCGACGCCGACCCCGACTCCGGGTTCGACGGGGTCCTGGACTTCGATGCGGCGCTACGGGATCCGGCACAGCCGGCACGGTTGCTGGCCGCCCATGACAGCGGGGATCATCTGCATCCCGGCGATGCGGGGCTCGCTGCGCTGGCTGGGGCAGTGGAACTGGGAGCGTTGGTTCCGTAGGCACCGTGGGTGTGGCCGCCGGCCCTGGGGGCTCCGCCCCCGGACCCCTCGTTCGCGCTGCACTCGCTCGTCCTCAGTCGCCGGACGGGCCGGAGATGCGCGTCCTGTACCGAAGAGGTCTCCCACGCCCCACGAACATGTCCCCCTACACCTCCAGATCCACCACCACAGGCGCGTGATCCGACGCGCCCTTCCCCTTCCGCTCCTCCCGGTCGACATACGCGTCCTTCACCGCCTGGGCGAACGGCTCGTTGCCGTAGACCAGGTCGATGCGCATGCCGCGGTTCTTGGGGAAGCAGAGCTGCCGGTAGTCCCAGTACGTGTACGGACGGTCGTACTTCAAAGGCCGGGGCACCACGTCCGTAAGACCCGTCTCACGCAGGGCGGCCAGGGCCGCGCGCTCCGCCGGGGTGACGTGGGTGAGGCCCTCGAAGGCGGCCAGGTCGTAGACGTCCTCGTCCGTCGGGGCCACGTTGAAGTCCCCCAGGGCCGCGAACGGGCGGCTGCCCGCGGCATCGCCCGCGACCGCCGCTCTGAGTGCCTCGAACCAACCGAGCTTGTAGGCGTAGTGGGGGTGGGCCACCTCGCGGCCGTTCGGCACGTACACCGACCAGACGCGGACCGGGCCGCAGGTCGCGGAGACGGCCCGGGGTTCCTCGACGCCCTCGTAGCCGGGGTCGCCGGGCAGACCCCGCACCACGTCCTCCAGGCCCACGCGGGAGATCACCGCGACGCCGTTCCACCTGCCGGTCGCGTTGACCGCCACCTCGTAGCCCAGCTCGCGCAGCTGGTCGGACGGGAACTGCTCGGCGGCGACCTTCGCCTCCTGGAGGCACAGCACATCCGTGCCACTGCTCTCCAGCCAGGCCACCAGCCTTGGCAGGCGGGCGGTGATCGAGTTCACGTTCCAGGTCGCGATACGCATGCCCCACAACCTACCCGCCGGGTCTGACAACGCGTCTCAGACCTCCGCCGACGTCCCCGGCGTCAGCCGCAGGTGCTCGGAGCCGCCCAGGCCGCCGACCAGCCGGTCGTAGATCGGGCGGGCGAGGTCCGTGAGGAGGGCGTCGTGGATGTCGTACGCGCGCTGCGGCTTGACCTCGCGGACATAGTCGACGACCTCGGAGAGCTTGCTCCAGGGGGCCATGACCGGAAGCAGCAGGGTGTCGACCGGATGGTCGGGGACGGTGAGTGCGTCGCCGGGGTGGAAGACGGCGCCGTCGACCAGGTAGCCGACGTTCGTGATGCGCGGGATGTCCGGGTGGATCACGGCGTGCAGTTCGCCGTGGACCTGGACGTCGAAGCCCGCGGCGGTGAACCTCTCGCCGTGGCCGACGGTGTGGACGCGGCCCGGGAAAGCCGCGGAGAGCTGCTCCGCGACCGAGGCGAGGGTCCAGAGCTCGGCGGCCGGGTTTGCGTCCAGAGCGGCACGCAGCCGGCCCTCATCGAAGTGGTCGGCGTGTTCGTGGGTGACCAGGATCGCGTCGGCGCCGGCGGCGGCGTCCTCCTCGCTGAATCCCCCGGGGTCGAGGACGAGCGTCTGCCCGTTCTTCTCCAGGCGGACGCAGGCGTGCGACTTCTTCGTGAGTTTCATGGGTCCATCCTGCCGCGCGGGCCCGGGCTGTGAGCGGCCCAGGCCATTGCCTTCGCCACCCGGCTCAGCGGTCATCCCTCGGGCGTCGTCTCCTCGCGGATGACCTGCTGGGCCACCTTGAACGCGCTGTTCGCGGCCGGTACCCCGCAGTAGACGGCGGCCTGGAGCAGCACTTCCTTGATCTCGACCGGGGTCAGGCCGTTGCGCAGCGCGGCACGGGTGTGGAAGGCGAGCTCGTCGAGGTGGCCGCCCGCGACCAGGGCGGTGAGGGTGACGCAGCTGCGGGAGCGCCGGTCGAGGCCGGGCCGGTTCCAGATCTCGCCCCACGCGTATCTGGTGATGAAGTCCTGGAAGTCCCCGGAGAACTCGTCCGCCTGGGTCAGTGCCCGGTCGACGTGCGCGTCGCCGAGCACCTCACGCCGGACCTTCATACCGGCGTCGTACTGATCCGGGCGGCCCTGCGCATCGGGCTGTACGGCGGGCGGCGCGATCTCGGCGATGGGGGTGATCGGCTGGGCTGCGGTCAGGACCGGCCGGAGCGGGGCCGGCGGGATGGCCGTCTGCCCGGTGCCGGTGTCGTACGCGGGCTGCCAGGCCGTCGAGAAGTGACGTACGAGGAGGTCGGTCACGGCCGCGGGCTGCTCGACCGGGACCAGGTGGGAGGCGCCGGGGACCACCGCGAGGCGGGCGTCGGGTATCCCGGCGACCAGGGTGCGGGCCTCGGCCGGGCCGGTCACCTGGTCGTCGGAGCCGACGAGGACGAGGGTCGGCACGCCGACGCGGGCCAGTTCGCCCCGTACGTCGAAGGAGGCGAGCGATTCGCAGGCCGCGATGTAGCAGCCGGGATCGGTGGTGCGGACCATCTGTACGGCCCACTCGGTGATCGCGGGCTGCGTGGCGGCGAAGCCGCTGGTGAACCAGCGGTCGGGGGAGGTACGGGCGATGGGGTCCAGCCCGTTCGTCCGGACGATCACCCCGCGCTGACGGAACTCGTCGGCCGTCCCGAACCGGGGCGAGGCGGCGATGAGCGCGAGCGAGGCGAGCCGCGCCGGGTGGCGCAGCGCGAGTTCGACGCCGATCGCGCCGCCGAGCGCGCAGCCCGCGTAGCCGAAGCGGTGCACGCCGACCGCGTCGAGCGTGGCGAGCAGGCGGCCTGCCAGGTCGGCTACCGACCCTGCGGGGTGCGCGGGGGCTCCGCCGTGCCCGGGAAGGTCGAAGCGGAAGACCCGCCACTGCTTCACCAGTTCCGGCACCTGGCGGTCCCACATGTGCCATGTGGTACCCAGGGAGGGCCCCAAGATCAGGACCGGAGCCTCTTCTGGCCCGTCAAAGCGGTATTGCAGGGTGTTCGGTGATGTCTCGCTCACCCGTCTGAGCCTCTCATCTGTCACGAGATGTCACATCGCCGGGGTGGACCTGGCGGGCCTTGCCCCGCTCCGGCAGTGCCGGACCTGCCGACGAGAACCCAGGTATACCTTCTCCGGCATGTACTCGTGGCCGTGTCGGCAGTGGGCCCTCCGGGCGCGTGCCGCCTTCAGTCGCTACGAGCAACGCTTTCCTCTTTGATCACGGCCTCCAGGCGGTTCGGGTTGCAGCATCGAGTGTGGTGGCACGGACGAGGCTCGGCGTGACTCACCTGGAAACCTTCCGAAATCCCGCCCAACAGCAGCTTGAACACCACACGGTGAACGCTTGGTAGAAGGCTTGGCCGTAGTCGGATGCTCTCAGTTACAGCCACCGGTCCAAAACCAGCAAGCGGACTCCGAATCCACCTCGCCCCAATCCTGCTGGCCATACGGCTCGCAAGTCGCTCGGCTGATCGTCCGCGTGACTCACTCTTGCCCCTCCGCCGCACCCCCGTGCAGGCCATCCCAAGTGGTAGCGGCTCCGCGAAGATCTTCTACATCCGGCTTGACGTACCACCGCTTGGTCGTCTTTACGTTCGTATGTCCGGCCCATCGCGCGAGGATGTGGTCCGGGACACCGTTGTTGGCCAGGAAGGTGAAGCACGACGAGCGTGCGTCGTAGAGCCTGACGCGACGGAGCCCGAGAAGCTCCATAAGCCGGTACGCGCGTCGGCGAAGTTGCTTGATCGTGAAGGCGTCGCCCGCCTCGTGCACCAGCACGTAGCCCGACACCGTGTACGCCTCCCCCAGAGCGAGCCTCTCCTCGGCTTGGAGAGCTCGGAATGTCTTGAGGGCTCCCAGCACCAGCGCCGGCAGCGGCAGATCCCGCTCACCCGCAAGAGACTTGGTGTCCTTCTCCACCACGTACCGGTTGCCCATCATCGTGCGCGTGTTGGCAATGACGATCGTGGCGTTCTCCAAGTCAACGTCTTCCCACCGGAGGCCGCAGACTTCAGCTGGACGAAGCCCCATCAGCGAAAGAAGAAGCGCAGCATAGAGACGCTCACTCCTAATTCCTTGTATGAATTTCTGAACCTCCTGGACATTCCAGGGCGGCACCTCCTCTTTAGTCTTCCGCTCTTCCTTGCGCGCTCTCCGGGGAATGGTCACGTACGCAGCGACATTGACGTACACCAACCGCCGGGTAACGGCTCTTCCCAGCGCCTCCTTCAGCCGACCGAGGCTCATATCCACACTCGTGACACTGAGTGGCGTCCCGGCCCTTTTACCGCGCACGCGGCCATGCGCCAGCGCCCAGTCCCTCCACTCTTCCACGTGCTCTTCAGTAAGGTCCTGGAGACGGATATTGCCGAGCCTCCCCCGAACTCGGTCCAGGGTAATCCCGTAGTTGTAGATGGTGGTTTCTTCGAGGTCCTCCGCTTTCATGGCCAGCCATCGGTCGAGCCACTCATTCACGGTGATCTTGTTGGGCGGTACAAGCGACCCATCATGCCGCCGATTAGTTATGTTCGCGTACTCAGCCCTAGCTTCCTTCAACGAGTCGAAGGTGCGCCTCAACTGCTTACGCTTTCCAGTTTCGGGGTCGATTCCTGCGTCGACAACAAACCGGTATCGAACCTTCCCCTTCGAGTTCGGCGGAAGTTTCTTGATGGGATCGGGCAGAATACTCACTCTCCTCGAACAGGCGGACATAACTTCACAACGCCGCGTCTACCGATCGGGGAGGCAAACTGGCGGCACTATTCGCTACGGCTCCACCGCCAAGCACAGCCGAGTGCGAACACCATCAATGCTCTGGAGAATCCCCGGTTTCGGTAACCGGGGATCGTCTGCTATGTATCGCGCTGCACGATGAGCCCTTGCCCGTCGCCCCCTGCGTCGGCCTCGGTCAGGAAGCCAACCGGTAGGACCGGAGAGCGGGGGTCGCACCGTCCATGACGAGCACCAGCAGTCCGTCGTCGGTGAGTCGGTCGAGGTTCCGGGCCACGACGCGCTCGGAGGCGCCAACGACTCGGGCAACGTGGGGAGTTGAGGCTCCGGGGTGCACTGCGATGTGCGCGAGGACCGCTCGGTCACGGCGGTAGCCGCGTTGCAGCAGGTCCTCACCGAACAGCGCGGCCATACAGACGCAGAGGCGCAGTGCCGTGCAGCAGACGGATCGGCGAGCGGCATTCGACAGGTGGGACTCCTTGGGTTGGGGCCTCGGCGACGAGACCGAGCAGCAGGAGGTACAGGATCCCGCCGCGGCCGACCTGTCTGCTGGTCGGCCGCGAAGCCCACATCCCCTCACTGACCTGGTGTTTTCCGGGACGTTGTACGTTGACATGGTCCTGGAAGAGGTTCCAGTCCCTTGGGGCTCTTCCTCGTCTGCTGTGGGCGAATGCCGGACCGAGAGGGAGATCAACCGGTCCCGTGGAGTTGCGGACTCGCATCGCTGTCCAGCGACGGCCGGAGGGCTTCGAGGACCTGCAGTCGGCTGGGTAGGGTCGTAGTACATCAACCAGGAGAGGCAGTTGCATGGCGAGCGAGATCGTGATCGCGCAGACGACCATCGACGACGAGGACCAGGCGAAGGCGCTGGCGCGGGGCGCGGTTGAGAACCGGCTGGCCGCCTGCGCCCACATCGACCAGCCGTTCACAGCGGTCTACCGGTGGAAGGGCGCCATCGAGACCGCCCAGGAATGGCGGATCTCGTACAAGACGACCACGGACCGGCTTCCGGAGCTTGCAGCGTGGGTGGCCAAGGAGCACAGCTACGAGGTTCCGGAGTGGATCACCCTCCCGGTTACCGGCGGGTCCGAGGCGTACCTGTCGTGGGTGGTCGAAGAATCGACCGCGCAGTAAATCCAGGGGAGTGAGCGTCCGGTCGCGTTTGCGGCACGGACGCTCACCTACGGCAAAGCGTCAGAGTTCACGCAGCGAACTGTTCCAGGTGCCGAGCGAGTTCCCGCTCACTGTCGGGGAGCCGGGCAGCGACACTCTGGGCGCGAGCCCTACCCATGGTGTTCGGCCGGGTCTCTGCCGCAGCTGCGAACTGGCGTGATACGTAGACACCTTGATCGATGTCTCCTCCGCGCAACAGCGCTGAGGCCAGGTCACCCAGGACGACAACGCCTGAGTCTGGTAGGGACTCGCCGAGACGACTTACCGCGTTGTCTGCGGTCTCGGTCAACTCCTGCCGCCCGAGCTGCCCATATACCGACAGCGAGAGCGAGTCGAGGCGGTATGGGGTCATGAAACGCACCCATGCCTGTTCCTCGGTGTGGTCGGCGAAGTCGTACACGAGGCGGGCACGGTCCAGAGCGCGCAGAGCACCCGTGTCGTCTCCGGCATTCGCTGCTTCCTCCGCGTAGCGGCCGTTGACCCACGCAGCAGCGGTGGCATTACCGTGGCCCCGCACATCCTGGGCAGCTTGGGCCAGAAGCTCTACCGCCTTCTCAGGCGTAGTAGCTCCGTAGCTTGCATAGGTCAGTGCCAGTGCCCGCAGCGGCGGGTGCCCGGCGGCCTCTGCACAGTCCCTCGTGACCTCGTAGTAGGCGCGTGCCCTTTGGTAGTCGCCCAAGTCCCAAGCAACCCATCCGGCCAAGGCAGCTGTTTCTCCGGCGGCAATAGTCAGAGCCCGCGCGTGCTCGCCGGCGCGCGGTAGCACGGCAGTGACAGCGTCAAGGTGCGTCTCAACCATGCCCTGTAGCCGGTGGGCCGTGAGGCGCTGCTCGGTCACATGAAGGGCACAGGCGCGATCTATGAGAGCGTCCACTGCGACCGAATCGAGCTTGGTTCCCCTGCCGATGGCATACGCAAGGCGCCCCCATGGCTCGGCAGCGGCGGCTGCGCCGAGGACGGCGCCCCCGATCAGCGTGCGGCGTTTCACGTCGTCCAGGTCCTCCCCTTCACGGCGGCACCCCTTCCTCCGCCGGGCGCGGGCGGCCGCCGCTTCCCACCGCAGTTGTTCAGGGGGCAAGCCGAAGGCCATCGCAATATGCGCAACCGTGTGGTTGGTGGGGATGTTCTCACCGTGTTCGTAGCGGTTGATCTCGCGGCGGGTCATGGTGTCCCGGCCGGAGACAGCGTTGATCGCGGCTGCCTGCTGCTCCTGCGTGCGTCCTGCCTCCTGACGGAGCCGGAGAAGCAGTTCGGCGAACGGATCTGCTGGCATGAGTGTGACCTCTGTTGGTGGACTGAACCCAATCATGGCTCCAAATTCCCCCTGTAGTTTCCCCCTTGACAGGTTTTTCCCCCTCTAGATTCCCCTGGCAGGCTGCCTGGACGCGCGGTGCGATGGGCCCATGACCACGTTCCGCAAGGCGCACTCCCATGAGGGCTGCCGACGGCATCTCGACCGCTGTGTCCCGGCCGGCTCAGGTTCAGATGAGGCGGTCGTCCTGGGCCTGCTGGTGATGGTCTGGAACAGGACCACGTTAGGCAGCCATCTCTTGCCGTATCCGGTCCAGGGCGTGGCCTGCAGCCTCTCTGATCTCCGGCAGCCGGTTCTCCGCCGCGCGCACAATGCGTTGCAGTTGGTGGGGAAGCCGCTGGCGGACTGCCTCTTCGACCGCGGTGTGCAGGGACTGGGCGCCGCCGCCGCGGTCGTCGGCGGCCAGCCGCACCTGGGCCACCGTGATGAGCTCGATCACGCGCCACTGCGGTGCGACGGTGGTCGTCGGAACTGGGCTGTCCTGGTCGACCAGTTGTATGGCGAGATCGATCCGGCCGGTGGAGATCAGCCCGCGCAACCGGATCTCATGCAGTGCATAGGGGTTGAACAGCGACGTGTGTTCGGTCTGGTCGAGGAGCTGGTCGGTCTCCCGCATTACCTCGTCGAACAAGGGCTGGTTGCGGAGCGTGCCGGCGGCGCGGGCGAGAAGGGGAAGCGCGGCGGCTCTTGCCTCCTGGTCCGGCGCGAGGGCAACCGCGTGCAGCAGTCGGTCGACGGCGGCTCCGTGGAGGCGAGCCTTGCGCAGTTCGTTGCCGTGCATGCGCAGCACGTAGGAGGTGAAGGTCGGGTCGTCGAAGTATCGAGCGATGTCGATGCTTCTCGCGGTCCAGCGGGCAGCGGTGCTCAGTCGCTCCTCCGGCAGGACATTGCCGAGTGCGACGCCGAGGCCGACACGGGCTCGGGCCAGGAGGTGGAGGACATCCCGTTCCGTGTGCCCGTCCTCCACTCGGGCTTCCAGCCGGGCGATCAGCGGCCACAGTTCGGCGACGGCTTCGGACGCATGCCCGGACTGCCGGGCGATCTCGGCGAGGCGGACGGTGGACTCGCCGAACTGCAGCATGGCGCGGTGGTCAGTGTCGGCGGGGTCGGTGACGCCGAGGACGTGCGGGGGAAGCCGCAGGGAGTCGGCGACATGCCGGCGGGAGCCGAGATCATCAAGGCTCCGTTTGCCGAGTTCGAGATGAGAGATGTACGTCTTGTCGTAGCCCAGAAGGCGGCCGAGTTCGGTCTGGTTCATGCCGTGCACGGTGCGGTGGAAGCGCAGAATGGAGCCGAGGTCGCGCGTGGCGAGGATCGCCTCGGCCTGTGGCGTGGCCCAGTGCCACAGGACGTGCTGCGCCCGTCGCGCCACCTCCCCGCTGGCCACGGCCGGTTACATCCGCTCGTACCAGGCGGCGATGGACTGCTTGTACCCGTCCGGCATGGTCAGGCCGGGCATTTCGTCCGCAGTGAACAGGCCAATCTCCTTGTGCTCGTTACTCACTACGGGCTCCATGTCCGGGGTGAGCACGGTGCAGCCGTAGGTGACGATCACTACCCGCCGGTCCGGCAGAGTCTCGGGCAAGGGCTGGTAGATCCACACGTCCAGGAGAGGGCCAGCTTTCACCGTCCACCCGGTCTCCTCCCCGACCTCCCTCTCCACCGTCAACTCCGGTGTGGGGTCGGCTGCTTCGAGTCGGCCCCCGGGCAGCTCCCACTCCTCGCGTTCGTTCTTCAGCAGCAGTACGCGTCGACGGCTGTCCACTGCCACACCTTTGACGGAGACGGGCCAGGTAGGGGGCGTGTACGCCATCGCTCTCCTCGGAATGCGCGGATGGCCAGGGGTGCTCGGAACGTACCACGCAAGCCCCAACCGAACTCCTTCGTGGGCGAATTGCCCGAGTCGACAATCTGTCGCTTTACCCCAGGCCCAGCGGCTCCGAACAGTGGGAGCACCACATCGCAGCGAAGGAGATCCGTGATGCGCCGAGCCCACCAGCCGTACGCCGACGCTTTCGCGCACCACCGCATCGACCTCACGACGCCGGGGGCAGAGGCGACGATCGCGGCACAGCTGCGGGACGTGGGCCTGGTCACTCTCGATGGCCTCACCTCACGCAACGCCGTGCTCGCCTTCGCCAACCGGATCATGAACCTCGTACCGCACCGCGACAGCGACTCGGACGGCCTCACCACCATCCGGGACACCCGCCGCCACACGCACCGGGCAGGCTTCGCCGGATTCGGCAACGGGAATCTCGATCCCCACACCGAACGTTCCGGCACACCCAATCCGCCCCGCCTGATGCTTCTCGTGTGCGGGCAGACCGCAGTGAAGGGTGGGGAGTCCCTGCTCACCGACGGGCAGGCTGTCCACACCAGCCTTTTCATCGGTGGGCGGGAGGCCGGGCCGGCGCTGGCACAGCCTCGCACAGCGTTCTTCGGAGCCGGAGACGGTCACACCACGCAGGTTTTCACCGTCCACCGCGGCCAGCGGGTGTCCGTACGCCTACGGCTTGACGGGCTAGCACGCTGGAGCCCGATCGTTCTGCCCTACCTCCCACAGCTAGGGGCCGCAGCCGTACGCCATCAAATCCCCCTGGCCTTGGCACCCGGACAGGGCTATCTGCTGGACAACGAACGCTGGCTGCACGGGCGTCGCGCCTTCACCGGCGACCGGCTCTGCTGGCGTGCCCTTGGGCATCCCCGTTTTCCCATGCCGCGAGGGTTCGCGCCTGCCCCAGAGGCGGTTCCTCCGCCCATGCTCTCGGAGGTGGGATGACGACGGAACGAATCATGACGGTCCCCGCCAGAGAGTTGACGGCCGCCACGGCCGATGCCCCGCCCGGCTCACGCTCGGATCAGTCGGGCATGCGTGGCTTCGAGGTGGACTTCCTCCCGGCTGACTTCCGTGTCGGACAGATGCGGCGGATCACGTCGGCCCACCTGCGCCTCTGGGACCTCACAGCGCTGTGCGACACGGCCACGCTTGCCGTCTCGGAACTGGTGACTAATGCCGTGCGACATGGCCAAGGCAATCCGGTCGGACTCAGGGTGACGAGCTCCGACGGCGAACTGCGCATCGAGGTCACCGACGGAAACCCGACTCCGGCCCGGCTGCGTGAAGCGGGCGAAGCCGCCGAGAACGGCCGCGGGTTGTTGCTCATCGCCGCGCTCGCGAAGGAGTGGGGGGTCAGTTACGACGGCAGGATGACGTGGTGCTCCCTCGCGATCCCCGAAGGGAGATCGTGATGGTCGCAGTGACGGCCGACGTCGCCACGCAGTTGCTGAGTCGACGAACCTCCGACGATCACGAGACGTTGGGCACGCTCCTCTACTCCCTGCGCCGCTCCCTCGCCAGCGAAGCGATCGATGAGCAGCTGTACGACGACCTGGAGTCCGTACTCGGTGAGTACGCACACCCCGCCCCGCATGAGGTCACGGCCGTCGCGGAGCGGTTCCGCAAGGCGACCACCAAGTTCGTGGAGATCGTTCCGTACCTCGTGCGGCCGTACCCGATCGACGAGATGCGGCGCTTGATCTACCTGAGCGCCGAGCACCCCCACCCCGAGGACGCACCGGCCCACCTCCGACGGCTCGCCCTGGCCATCCTCGCGATTCTCGACCTGATGGGAGATACCGCCTCATGACGCGCGCTACGCCGAGGGAAGCAACCGCATGACCACCACGCCCGTCACAGCCAGTCGCCTCGTGCCCTACATCACCGCCCGCCACGGCGAACAGGCGGGCTCGTTGTCGAACCTGAGCCTGCGGCCCGGTGGCAAGGGCCTGTTCTACCTGGACGAAGGGCCGCGCGACCGCGACGAGCGAGGCGTGCTCTGGGCACGCTGCTCCCAGTCCCGCGATGGCAACGAGATCATCGGAAGACCACGGTGGCGGGACGTGCACCCTTCGCGGCAGCGGGAGTGCATGGAGGAACTGCGGTGCCAGGTGTGCGTGCAGCAGTCCAGCCGCACCGCTCTGGGATACCTGTTCCTGGCCACGCATCAGACCGACGTGCCGGCGGACGGCTGGGAGGGGCACCTCACGGCTCAACCACCCCTGTGTCTGGAACACGCGAAGGCCGCAGTCGAGCAGTGCGGACACCTCGTGCGGACCGGGGCCGTCGCGCTCCGGGTCAGGGTCCCACGACTGTACGGAGTGATCGGGACGCTCTACCGCACCGGTCCCGACGGACGACCTGAGCCCGTCGAGTTCGACGGCGAGTCTGCAAGTTCCCCGCTGCCGTACAAGCAGCGACGGTTGACCCCGTGGTTCCTGGCCTCGCAGCTCGTGCGCGAGCTACGAGACGTCAGCGTCGTCGACCTGGATGACCTCGTTTCCGCCGTTTAGACGGCCGCTCGGCTGTCCAGCCGCCTCGGCCCGGACAGCCGAGCGGTGCAAGAACGCCGCCCCTGCGTACGTGCCTTGATCCGCCCGCCAGCAGGGCTGCCGCACGCTGCCCGCAACGCCGAGTCCCAAGGGGAAGGTCCCATGGATTTCAGCTCCGTACCGCTCCCGTCCGGCACGTTCATCATCGGCAAGACCTTCGGCTTCGAGGCCGGCCACCGGCTCCCCGGCCTCCCGCCCGAGCACAAGTGCTCGCGACAGCACGGCCACAGCTACCAGGTCGAGGTCATCCTCACCGCATTCGACTTGGAGGAGCCTGGCTTCGTCACCGACTTCGGTGACCTCGCCCCGTTCAAGAAGTTCCTGGACGCCGAACTCGACCACCGCAACCTCGACGAGATCCTCCCCTTCGAGCCGACCTCGGAGCGCCTGGCCCAATTCCTGGCCGGGTGGTTCATCCAGAACGTCGAGCCGACCACCCCCGGACGGCTGGTCGCCGTCCGGGTCCGCGAGACCGAACGCAGCTGGGCACGCTTCGACGTGGAGCAGCGATGACGGCCGCAGACGCCCCTGTGGTGGCACCCGCGGGGATCGACGAGGAGTTCGAGCTGATCGTCGCCGAGTGTTTCGGCGTCGAACAGCCGACCTTCCAGGGCGAGGGCCCCAGCTGCGGAGTGCCGGCACTGTTCATCCGTCTCTCGCGCTGCAATCTGACGTGTGACTGGTGTGACACCAAGTACACATGGGACTGGACTCAGTTCGACCCCCGTAATGAGTCGAAGCGGCGGACTGTCGCGAGCCTGCTCGCGTGGGCGCTCGGGTCGGCCGTGAAGCTGGTCGTCATCACCGGCGGCGAGCCCCTGCTCCAGCAGCAGAAGCTGATCCCGCTCGTTCAAGGGCTGCTGGCTGCCGGTAAGCGGGTGGAGTTCGAGACGAACGGCACCATCGCTCCCGATCCGGAGCTGCTCGTCCACGGCGTCCGCTTCAACGTCTCGCCCAAACTCGCCAACTCCGGTGCCGCTGAGGCCAAACGCATCGTCCCGTCCGCGCTGGAAACATTCGCGGCGAGCGGCCGGGCGGCGTTCAAGTTCGTCACCCGCATGGTGGCCGAGCTGGACGAGATCGGCGCCTTGGCGGACCGGTACGGCCTGGACCCGGTCTGGGTGATGCCCGAGGGCACTACGCCGGAGGGCCTGATCGAGACCACCCGAACACTCGCGGACGCCGTCGCGATCCGCCGCTGGCACTTCACCCAGCGTCTACACGTCCTCGCGTTTGCCGAAGCCCGCGGACGCTGACCGATGCCTTCCTTGCTTACCCCCCATGTTTCCCAAGTCCCTGGAAGCGAGGCGAAGTCCATGACCCACGCCCTCTGCAGCCCGGCCGCCGGCGAGAGCCCTGCCCTGCCCGAGCAGCCCAGCCCCGCCCAACCGACGCCGGTCGACACCGAACGCGTCGCAGACCTGGTCCGTCAGCTCCTGTCCGCGCTCGGCGAGGACCCCGACCGGGAGGGACTGGCAGGCACTCCGGCCCGCGTCGCGGCTTGGTACCGCGACTTCCAGTCTCCGGCCTCGGCAGCCGCGCCGACGTGCTTCGCCGAGAAGCCCCTGAGCGGGCAGCTGGTCGTGGTCGGCGGCATGAGCGTCTGGGCGCTCTGCGAGCACCACATGCTGCCGATGAACCTGGAGGTCGCCGCCGGGTACGTCCCGGACGGCGAGGTCGTGGGCCTGTCCAAGTTCGGGCGGATCGCGCAGCGATACGCCGGTCGTCTCCAAGTGCAGGAGCGGTTCACCCGGGAGGTCGCCGAGGAGATCTCCCGGGTGATCGGCAGTCAGGACGTGGCTGTCGCCGTGCGCGGCACTCACCTGTGCATGAGCATGCGCGGCGTGCGCATGGAGCCCGCCCGAACCTCCACGCTCCAGGCCGGCGGCCGATTCGAGAGCGACCCGGTCCTCTCCCAGCAGTTCCTCACCCTCGTCACCAACCAGTGGAGGACCGCGTGATGGCCAAGAGCATCGATGTCTCCGTGATCGCCCCGCCCGCCTACCTGGATGCCTTCGTCGCCCAGGAATCTGCCCTCATCCACCACGTGGCCGCGCAGCACGTCCTGTCCGACCCGGCCTACAGGTCGTTCTTCCGACACGAGGCGCAGCGCGGCGCGGAGATCATCGTCGACAACGGCGTCTTCGACCTCGGCCATGCCTTGTCGGCCCCCGATCTGATCGAGGCGGCCCGCGCGGTCGGCGCCCGGGAGATCATCCTGCCGGACGTCATGGGGGACGGACCCGCCACCATGAAGGCCAGCGACGAGGCCGCCCGTGAGATCCACGACCTGAGCGACGACTTCCGCCTGTGCGCCGTGGTGCACGCCGCGGACGACGAGGAGTGGCTGCGCTGCTATGACCACTTCGCCTCCAGCGACTACGTCGGCGCGATAGCCCTGCCCGCTTCTCGGCGCCCCGCGCCCGAGGAGCAGCTGTGTCGTACCCGCTGGACGGCCACCCGTTACCTGGAAGGGAACGGCATGGTCGAGGAGCGGATCGTCTATCGACTCCTCGGACTGGGCCGGACCGGGCACCTGGAGCTGCTGGAGCAGCGCGAGCACGAGTGGATCGCCTCCGTCGACGGCGCCGCCCCGGTCATCCTCGGCGCCATGGGCATCGCGATGCTGCCCGGCGGCCCGTACGAGAAGCCCAGCACGCCCCGCATCGAGAACCTGGGCCCCATCCCCGAGGACCGGTTCGACCTGATCCGGCGCAACATCACGGTCGTACGCGAGGCGGCAGGCAGCAGCGTGCGGATCCCGGAGGCCCGCGCGTGAGCCTGCGACCCGATCTCGTCCTCGCGCAGGGCGCTGGCACGGCACTGCGTGCGGCTCCGATCGCGGTGGCCGGACACACCATGGGCCCGGCCAGTCTGCTGCGATACCTGCAGATCAAGGTCCACCACCTCATCCAGGAACGGAGCTGGAACAGCATCCGCGTCGTCGGCGGCTACGACCGCCGGGCCGCGATCTCCCAGCACGAGAAGACCGGCAAACCGTTCAACTACGAGCGCCCCACCGCCGAAGTCCACGGCCATGACCTGCTGATCAAGGCGTTCCCCGGCAACGACTACGTCCATCACTACGCCCTGATCATCGCCACCTATCTGGCCATGACCGGCCGCCCGGCCGACACCGTCACCTACCAGCTGCCGGAGACAGCGCTGTGCCGCGCGGCTTTGGAACCGATCGACCTCGGCCTCGACGGCGACCTCGTGATCGTCGGCTGGGGCCTGCAGTACCTCGCCCCTGCTGGCGACATGTGGAGGCGCGGCCCAGGCTACGCATGGCAGCGTGCCGTCATACACGGCCGCCGGGTGGTGTACCTCGGCTTCCGGCACAGTATCTGGGGTGACGTCGCCGGCCGCGTCGTCGCGCGCCTGGCCGAACTCGGCGCCCGAGAAGTCGTCTACGTCGGCAAGGTCGGGGCGTTGTCCCCCGAGGTCGAGCCCAACGCCTGGCTCGCCACCGGCAACGAGAGCCTCGTCGGCGGGGCTCCCGTGGAGTGGGAGGACTTCTTCGGAGACTTCGCCGCCGCCCAATTCGTTGTGCGCACCGGCGTCCACGTCACCTCGCCCTCAATCCTCCTGGAAGACCGGGACTGGCTGGCCGAGCACGCCGAGCACGCCTTCGTCGATCCGGAGATCGGCCCCATGGGGGCGGCTGCGCGCCAGGCGGGCATCAGATTCGGCTACCTCCACGTCATTTCCAACAACCTCGCCCGCCACTACCCCGCTGACCTGTCGAATGAGCGGCACGGTGACGTCATCCGACGGCGAGCCGTCCTGGTCGGCCACATCCGCGACATCATCGCGAACCGCCTGGCGACCCGCCCGACCTGAACATCCTCGGAGGAACACGACCATGACGGTCGCAGCACACACAGACGCCCCCGCGCGGGGCCTGGAAATCACGGTTACGGGCATCGACGGGGCCGGCAAGTCCACCCTTGCCACCCACCTGCACCAGGCCCTGAACGACGCCGGCCACCCGGCCATCCTGATCGGCAAGCACAGCACCGCCGTCCCCATGGACGAGGATCTGTCCGCCTACGTCGACGGCCTCAACGCGCTCGTCTACCGGCGAGACGCCCGCGTCGCCCAGGCGTGCGGCGACCACTACTGGCTGCTGGCGCTGGCCGCCTGGTACACGCTCCAGGACAAGCTCGTGATCCAACCCGCGCTCGCCACCGGCACGCACGTGATCCTCGACAACGCGCACCACAAGATCCTCGCCCGTTACGCGGTCAATCCGGATGTGCCCACCCGCCTCGCTGAACAGGTCTTCGCCCACCTCACCGAACCCGACCTGGTGATCTTCCTGCGTATCGGAGCCCGTGAAGCCCTGCGCCGCAAAGACTCGTTCACATCCTTGGAGACCGGCCACTCCGGCACCGGTGACGATGACTTCATTCGCTACCAGGACAGCGTCCTGGTCCAGCTGCGCGAGCAGGAGCAGCGCGGCGGATGGCTGTCCCTGGACGTGACCGACATGGACCGCGACACGGTCTACAAGGCCGCCGTCGAGGCACTGGCCGACCGTCTCCAGCTCAGCATCTGACCGCCCCAACCACTTCGAGGAACGCACCATGCCAGTGACCCCACCCTGCGATGGCGAGTACGTGTGCCACGGCGTCACCTGGGCGACCGGAGACCCCCGGCTGTTGCTAGCGCCGCTGTCCGGCGGGCCGCTGGCCTACGCCGAGATCATGAACTGGCGGCTCGGATACCAGGCTGGTACGGGCCGGTGGTGCACCGGCCGGTACGAGTTTGCCGACACCGTCCGCGTCGAAGCCGTCGCCTGCCCCAACCGCGCGCCCGCCGAACAGAGCGGCCAGTGCGCCCACTGCGCCGGCCGGGACGACTTCCGCTTCGCCCACCAGGTGCACCAGGGCGGCCACGCTCCCGCGGCCCTCGTGCAGTACATGGCCCAGCCCCACTGGCTGTACGCGGCCACGTTCGCGGACGGAACCACCAAGGTCGGCACCGCGGCCGAACCGCGCAAGCGTTCCCGCCTCGATGAACAGGGCGCCCTGTTCGCCACCTACCTGGCCAAGGCCGACGACGGGCGCGCTGTGCGCCATCTCGAAGATGCCTTGACCAGGCGTCTTGATCTGCCGCAGACCGTGCGGGCTGCGGCCAAGCTCCAATCGCTCGCCACCCTGCCGGACCTGTCCACGGCCCGCGTCGCGCACGAGAAGGACATCGCCCGCGCCGCCGAGGCCCTGGCCGACATGAACATCCCCTCGGTACTGGAGTCGTGGACGCCGCCCGCTCAAGGCGCCCGGCTGCGCGCCCCCAGTGCCGAGCGGGTGCTGTACCCGCACGACCTGCGCGAGGGTGAGCACGGATTCACGCCCGTCTCGTGCGTCGGTTCCCAGGTCCTCACCGCCCTGGACAGCGACGACGTGGGCTACCTGCTCGACCTCGGCGTGCTGAAGGGCCGCAGCATCGTGCTCGGCTCGTTCAGCTCCCCGGGTACGGCCGTCCAATCAGCGTTGTTCTGACTCCTGACCGGCCCTGGCCCGGTCGGCCGGGGCCGGGGCCGGGGCCTTCTGCGAAGCGAGGCATCCGACCATGGCACCCCATGACGCCGTCCTCGGCTGGGACGAGGGCTCCACCGCCGAGGCGTACGCCGCCTTCACCCGCGACTACCCCATGTACAGCGCCACCAGCCGTGACCTCGCCGAGCGCGCCCACCTCGCGGGCAGCCGCCTGGTGGTCGATCTGTGCGGCGGTGCGGGCGCGACCGCCGAGGCGATCCTCGCCCTTGCCCCGGCCCAAGCTCGAGTCGTCTCCCTGGACAGCGCAGCCGCCATGCAGCGCGTCGGCCGCCGCACCGTGAGTGACGCGCGTCTGACCTGGGTCACGGCGTCGGCCGAGGACCTGGCCGACCATGTCCCTGCCGGTGGCGTCGACGCCGTGGTGTGCAACTCCGCAATCTGGAAGACCCACGTGCCGGACGTGTTCGCCGCTGTTCGCCAGGTCCTGCGGCCGGGCGGGCTCTTCGTGTTCAACGTGGGCGGGGGGTTCGCAGGAGTCCGTCTCGACGACGAGAAGGCCGGGCGCACCAAGCCGTCGCTGAACAGCTTGATCCAACAGGTCGCCGCCCGGGATTATGGCTACACCCCGCCCCCGTCCGATGAAACGGGGCCCAAGCTACCGCTGGAAGCGGTCGCCGAGCACATGTCCGCCGCCGGACTGTCCGTGCTGGACACCGAGATCGTCGCCCAGCACGGCACAGTGGCGGAGAAGGCAGCGTGGCTGTCGATTCCCGTCTTCGCCCGACCCGACGGCGACTTCACCCACACCCAGCGGATGGACATCCTGTCCAAGGCGTACGCCCTAACCTCACCCGACGCGCCGACCGTGACGAGCTGGCTCGTGGTGGTCGCCGAGCGGCCCTGGGGCGAGCGTTGACCGCGCTTCCTCCACCCACCAGCCACGACAGCGGCACGGTGTGCTGCGACCACACCAGCGTCGGGGTGCTCATCTCCTCACCGGCCGGACTGCTCGTCTTCGAGCGTGCGACGCCCCCGGCCGGCATCGCCCCGGTGGCCGGCCATGTCGACCAGCACGGCGGCCCTGAGCATGCCGCCCGCGCGGAGGTCGCTGAGGAAGTCGGCCTGGCCGTCACGCACCTGCATCTGCTGCTGGAGCGGTGGCGGCCCAACCGGTGCCGCCGCCCGACCGACGAGACCGCGGGCCACCGCTGGTGGATCTACCAGGCCCAAGTGTCCGGGCCGATCAGACCGTCCGACCGAGAGGTGCGCGACCCCCGATGGATACACCCCGACCAGCTCCAGCAGCACGCGCGCCGCACCGCGGCCTACGCCGAAGGCCGGATCAGCGAATCGGAGTTCACGGCGAAGCCCGGTCTTGCGCCGGTGTGGGTCCGCTTCCTGCACGACCTGCAGCTCGTGACGCTGACCCCCGAGGCCCTGAACCTGATCGACAGGGTCATCTGAGGGCAAGCCTGGAGCGAGGCTCAGTACGCCCCGACCGACTGCCCAGACGCCAGCCGGCGCACGTGCGCGCGGATGCGGTCGCGGTCCTCGGGGAAGACGCTCTCCCACTCCTCGTCCAGGACGACCCACCTCGGCGACTGCCCGCTCTCCCCACCGAGTGGCACGTCGCGGCCGATGACCGCGGCGTACGACAAGCCCAGCGTCGCCGACCAGTCGGCCCGATAGGAACGCACGGCTACAGCCGCAGGAGCGGGCAGCAGCTCACCGCGCAGGCCGGTCTCCTCCCACAGCTCGCGGGCAGCGGCCTCCCGCGGTGTCTCGCCCAACTCGACTTTGCCGCCCGGCGGTACCCATCCACGCACCCGGTGCTCCACGAGCAGGACGTGACTGAAGGTCGGGTCGGTAACCCAGACCTCGGCCGCGAGCGGTTCCATCGGCCCTTGCCGGGCGTCCTCCAGCCATGCCCGCGCCCCGTCGAACTCCAGCGCGGCAAGGCGAGCATCGGCGAGTGCCGCTTCCAAGGTCACCTGGTCGATCACCTGACTCACCCTATGCCGAAGGCGCCCCGGGAAGGGCGCACTGCCTCCCGAACACGCCCCCCAGCCTTGTCAATTCTGACCAGCAGGCGGCGTGTCGCGGACGGCGGTGTGGGGGCGGTCAGCAGCGAGGGCACGGTCGCGGTGTCCGCTTCCGAAGAGGGGTACCAGCCATGAGCAGCGACACAGCAGCAGCCGCCTGGATCGTCCTGGGCGGAATCCACCTGCTCAACCAGACCGTAAGTCGCCGCCCGGACGACCCGATCGTGCTGGTCCGGGTGACTCCGCAGGAGGTCAGTCTCCCCAGCACTACCGTCGTCGTACGGTGGGACACGCTCGGCACGTGCCTCACCACCGCCTTAACCGCAGCAGGCGGCCGGCTCGCGGATACCCGGATCGAGGGCAGCGACCTGTTCCCCGACGCCACCGCCGGCACCGCGCTGCGCGAGATGGTCGGGACGGCCGCGACCTCTGGACTCGTACCGCTGTGCTACCTGGCCGAGCACCCCGGCGGCGGCTACCACGCGTACGCGCAGATCCGGTTCTACGCCGACGACGCCTGCTTCCTCCGCACCACCCGCGAACCTGTCGGAAGCGGCCCGGTGGAGGCGCTGCGCTGGCTGAACCCGGTGCTGACCGCGCACGCCGAGTCGGCGCTGCGGCTCAACAACCACTTGCGGTACTTCCGCACCCACTTCGCCGGGACAGAGCTGGAGTACAAGTACAACCTCCAGCCCGCCCCCGATATCTGGCCCGTCTCCATGGAGCTGCTCAAAGCCCTTCGCCACGGCGAACTGGCCGACTGCCGCCCGGAATACCGGAACGAATTCGAGATCCACTACTTCGACAACCACATGTTCGACGTCGTCGGTCCCGACGAGGAGCGCGGCTACGCCTCCTTCATCCCCACGGTCAACGGAACCCATGTGCTCAAGCGCAAGTGGTTCGCGGAGGACACCTTCGCCCGCCGCGAGCAGATCTCCACCGACATCGAGATCTCCCCGGACAGCTTCGGTGCGTACCTACGCTCCGAGCTGGGCCTCCAAGTGCAGGCGCTGCCGCCGTTCCGGCGCGTCCGCTACGACAGCCAGTGCGAATCGATGCGCACCGGCCACGTCTTCGGCATCTTCTTCGACCGCTGCTCGCTCCTGGCCGCACCGGACGTCGTGCTCTCGCAGTGCGAGATGGAGTATCGGCGGTCGCGCAGCCTCCTCGACCACGACGAGGAAGCGATGCTGCGGGAGATGGAGCGCATCGACCGCTGGCTCCTCTCCTACCTCGCGGCCCGTGGCCTGGCGAAGGAACGCACCTTCTACTCCAAGCTCAGCTTCCTGCGCGATGCCGTCGCCGCCCGACCCGAGTTGATGCCGACGCGCTGATCATCTGCTGAGCCATTTGAGCAGCGGCGAGGACTGGATCGCCGCGAAACCTCATCTGTCACACGCGTATCAGCATCGGCGTTTCGGCCACCCGGCCACCCGGCCACCCGGCCACTCACAGCGAACCCGCGCACCCTCAAGGGTGGATGCATGCCGCACGTTGGGGCCTCCGCGCTCCTGTACAGAAGCGGCGAACACGATGAACAGCAGGGTGTTGAGCACCACCAGTGGCCACAGGCCGTATGCGGCGTCAGCCATCACGTACTCCTTGAGGCTTCTCGGTCGGCCGACGCCGGCCGTGGGCCAGGCTGTTCATCCAGTGCTGATAGGTGGCCGTGTCGAGCAGGTCGTGCAGGCGCGGGCCGACACACCACTGTTCAGCGTGTTCCAGGGCCGCGCGCCGACCCCGAAGGCGTGCCAGGGGTGGGCAGCGGCTCTCTGCCGACGTGATCAGGCGTGCGATGTCATAGGCCATGGCGGCCAGGATCAGCGCTCCGATCCCGATGGCTACGGCGGCGGTCATGGCGTTCTCCTCGCCGTGCCGTGGACGCCGGTATCCGGCCGAGAAGATCGGGAAGGGGCTCGCCCTCGTCGAGGGGGCCAGAGTCGGCGGCGGCATCCCGGTCGTATCCGCCGACGCGGAAACCGGCGAACCCGGCACCCGCACACGGGCCGAACGGCGGCAGTTCCTCCCCGGCTGCGGGACCGACCTCGCCTCCGCCAGCCTTATCGGCGTCGGCCGTCGCCTGCGATCCGCCCGTACCATCGCCGACGACCTCGCCGCACACTGACAGCGCGCTGGCCGGACCCGACGCCCATCGCCGGGTGCGCTGCACTGGTTGGTACCCGGCCGGTCCCGCAAACGGGACGTGCTGCCCTGTTGCGCCTCCGCCGAGCGGCTGCTTCTCGAATCAAATTCCGTGCTGCTGCGGGAACGCCAGCGGGAGTGTGGAATGGGTGAGGCGGCCTCCACCGGCCGGTCTTGCCCTGTGCGTGCCATGAGCGGCCACCCCATCACCGCCGGCGGCCCTCCCGAACGGAGTACATGATGAGCGCTCCCACCACCTACCGGGTGCAGGCCCACAGCACCCCGGGCGGTGAGGCACGGATCGACGCCGGGACCGAGACCATCGCCTTCGACGCCTCCTGGGCCGCCGCCGTCCCGTCCGGGCTGCCGGGGCCTGCCGATCTGCTGGTCTCGGCGTTCGCCGCCTGCTTGCTCAAGAACGTCGAACGATCCGGCCGGCTGCTGCCCTTCCGCTACCAGAAGGTCGAAGTGCGAGCCGAGCGGCAGAACAGCCCGTCCCGGTTCATCGCGATCAACTACGAGCTACGGCTGGTGACCGACGAACCGCAGCACAGGGTGGACCTGCTTCGCCGCAACCTGCGCAACTTCGGCACCATCTACAACATCGCCGCAGTCTGCGACGTCCAAGGGCACATCGTGACTGAGCCGGCACCGGGTGCCTCGGAGGCACAGAGCCGGCCATCAGGGGAGGAAACGTGAGCACGGTTCCTGTCGGCAACAAGGGCGCGGCCCGCATCGTCGTGGGCGTCCACGGATCGGATTCCTCGACCCGGGCCCTGCGTTGGGCGGCACAGGAGGCACGTCTCCGCAGCGCCCGTCTGGAGGTCATCCATGCCTGGCAGATCCCCTCATTGGGTCTGCCAGGCGTATCCCCGCCCTACCCGGATGAGATGTTCGAGCCCGCTGCCAGAGCTGTCGTCGACCATGCGGTGGCCGATCTCGAGGCCGGGCCGGAAGAGGCGGGCATCGACAGGAGGGCGGCAAAGGGCCATCCGTCCGCTGTGCTGATCGAGGCGTCGGAAGGTGCCGCCCTGATCGTTGTGGGCTCCCACGGCCACGGCAGCTTCGCGGGGACCCTGCTGGGCTCGGTCAGCCAGCGCGTCGCCCACCATGCTCGCTGCCCCGTCGTGATCGTCCCCACCCCGCAGTGAGAACCGGACGACGGCAGTCGAGTGTCGCCGGAAGACTCGTCAAGTCCCAGTCTAGGCACGGCAGGCCGTCACCGGCCCTCGCCCGCGAGCTGAGACACCCACCGGCGGGTTCGCCGCGCCGGACAGGCGAACGGAGACGCTACCCATGAGGGAACCCAACGGCAGCCCGCACCTGCCGCGCGGCCTGGCGGCGCGCGTGCCCGCGCTGCCGATGCTGGAGTGGGGTTCGTGGCACACACCGTTCGTCTTCTTCACCGGCAAGGGCGGTGTGGGCAAGACGACGGTGGCCAGCGCCGTGTCCGTGGCGCTGGCCGATGCCGGCCGGCGCGTGCTGGTGGTGAGCACCGATCCAGCTTCGAATCTGGGTGACCTGTTCGGCACGGCGGTGGGTCCGGCGCCAGGCCCGGTGCCGGGTGTGCCTGGGCTGGAGGCGATGAACCTCGACCCCGACGCAGCGGCGGCCGCCTACCGCGAGCGTGTGATGGCCCCGTACCGGGGTGCGGTCCCTACGGAGGAACTGCACGCCATCGAAGAGCAGCTTGCCGGCGAGTGCACCGTGGAGGTGGCGGCCTTCGACCGGTTCACGCAGCTGATCGTCCACCCGGAGCTGGTAGGCCGGTACGACCATGTGCTCTTCGACACCGCGCCGACGGGCCACACGCTGCGTTTGCTCAACCTGCCCAGCTCCTGGGCTCAGTACATCGAGAGCGCCCCCGCAGGGGCGAGCTGCCTGGGCCCGCGGTCAGGTCTGCAGGCCCAGCGCGCGCAGTACCAGGCGGCCGTCGAGCAGCTGGGTGATCCCGGGCGCACGGCGCTCGTCCTGGTGAGCCGACCAGAGCCGGGTGCGCTGCGAGAGGCGGGACGGGCCGGGGCTGAGCTGGCCGCCCAGGGGATCCACAACCAGTTCTTGATCGTCAACGGCCTCTTCACCGAGCCTCTGGCCGGCGACACGGTCGCCGAGGCGTTCGCCGACCGCCAGGCGTCGGCGCTCGACGTCCGGCCGACCTCCCTGCGGGCGATCCCCACCGCGGGCGTGCCGTTGGTCGCATGGAACCTGACCGGCATCGCCTCACTTCGCGCGCTGGTCCGCGGTCAGGGCGGTCCCGTGCCAGGCCCCGACGCCCCCACCGACGCCGACGCCGATATCGACGAGCAGGAAACGCCGCTCCCATCCATCGAGGCGCTCGTCGACGAGCTGGCCGCCGGCCCACCCGGCGCGGTACTTGTGATGGGCAAAGGCGGCGTGGGCAAGACCACCATCGCCGCCGCCATCGCCGTGGGCCTCGCCCGCCGGGGCCACGACGTGCACCTGTCCACAACCGACCCGGCAGGGCGGCCCGCGGATGTACTCACCGGTGGTCCGTTCCGGCACCTGACCGTCAGCCGCATCGACCCGGCCACCGAACTCGCCGACTACACCGCTGAGCGACTGCGGGCCGCAGAGCGGATGCCCCCGGACCGTCGTGCGCTTCTGGAAGAGGATCTACGCTCGCCGTGCACCGAGGAACTGGCCGTCTTCCGGGCGTTCGGGGCACTCCTGACCACGGCCAGGGACCGGTTCGTCGTCGTGGACACCGCCCCCAGCGGCCATACCCTGCGGCTGCTCGACCTCACCGGCTCCTACCACCGCCAGGTCATGGCGGACGCCGCCCAAGTGCACGGGCGCATCACGACGCCGTTGATGCGCCTGCGGGACCCGGCCCACACGCGGGTCCTCATCATCGCGCTCCCCGAGCTGACCCCCGTCTCCGAGGCCGCAGCACTTCAAGACGGCCTCCGGCGGGCCGGCATCGAGCCGTTCGGCTGTGTGGTCAACGCCGCCCTGACGGCCAGCGGCACCCAGGATCCTGTGCTGCGCGCCCGGGCAGCCCTGGAGCGCCCCCAGCTGCACCGCGTCCGCGACGAGCTGGCAGCCCGCGCCTGGCTCGTGCCGTGGCAGGTCGACACCCTCATCGGTGAGGACCGCTTGGCCGCCCTGACTCACGCGACGAGCCGATGATGTCGTACGGCGTCACTCGTCGTCGGTAGCGTCCCGGGCCGGTTCCTGCACGGAGGATGCCGGAAAGACCAACACCGGCTGATCGGACAGTCCGCCTTGCCCGTTGCCGCTGCTTGTCCGGTATAGCTTCACCGCGTCGCAGAGACGCCCTGGCGGACCGCAACCGCACCGGGCGCCCGACTCGCTTCACCCCTGTGCAGGTCGCCGAGGCCATGGCTCTGGCCTGCACGGGCTGACACGGATGTTCCTCAACGCCTCGCCGCCGGGCTGGCCCTCTGGGCCGTCTACCTGGCGGCGGGCGGCCACGCGTACGGAGGCGGAGACTCGTCGCAGGGACGCGAAGGAGGGTGCGACCATGCCTGATCCCAAGTTCACCAAGCCCAGGCACGGAATCCCCCGGGAGGACATCGCCGACTGGCACCCGACGGTAGATGAGGATGTCTGCATCGGCTGCGGGACGTGCGTGACCGGCTGCAGCCGGCTGGTCTACCGCTTCGGCCGCTGACCTGCCCAAAGTGTCAATGGACGCTCTGCCCGAAGCTCTCGCCGAACGGCTTGCAGTACTTCGCCCACGACCCCGGGGTACCCGACTACTCACCGCGGGAGGAGACCGAACACCACCGGCAGCTGAAACGGGACCTCGCCGAATGCTGCCGCCGGGTTACCGGGCTGGTCAGCCGAACTCGAACAAGCCGGGCCCGACCGGGCCTGGCGGGCCGACGTGCTTGCCACCAACGTCACCGGCGGCCGGTACACGTTCGAGGCCCAGCTGTCGAAGATCGGCACTGACGGGCCGCGTGGCCTGTTCGAGCGGACCGCCCGGATGGCCGTCGACGGGGTTCCCGCACTCTGGGTCGTCACCGGGGTCCGGGCCTGGCTTGGCGCCGTCCCCTCGCTCCAGGTGGTGGCCGAGCACGGCGCCGACCGGTGGGTGACGACCCCACGGTGGGAGTTTGACAGCCAAGGCCGCTGCTTGCGCCCGACCAGACAAGGCGGCCCACTCAAACTCGTCGGCTTCATCGAATCCGTCGTCGCCAACAGCGCCGCAAAGCCGCCCTCTCGGCCCCGTGCTCGTACGACAGCAGCGACCGAAGGCCCTCCAAGAGGACGACGAGACCCCCGGCCGCCGCTCCATCCGGCTTCATCAGTGAGTTCGAGATCCTCGCCCGAATCTGGCCAGCCGGGTCATGGATGCCCCGGTACTGACACTTCGGCCCGCACGAACACAGCGGGTTACTTGTCACTTGGTTCGCCGCTCGTTAACGGCACTCCACAGTCCTGGCCGTGCATGCCCCTCATCATGAAGAACATCATCAGCGGGCAGGCGGCCACGAGGGCGAGCCAGACGAGGCTATCCAGCGAGGCGCCCACAATCAGGGCTGCGACGACGACGATCGCGGCGGCGAGCGCGTACATACCGTAGTTGCGCTGGTTCATCACGAGCCTCCTTCAGCGGAGGACAGAGGCCGCAGCCAGTGCGGCCGGCTTTCAGGGTTTGGTGAGAGGGCCGCCGTGCAGGGCGTTCATGCGGCGCCGGTACTCCTCTTCGTCGATCTCCCCGCGGGCGAACCGCTCCCCGAGGACCTGCTCGGGTGTCTGCGGCGCGGCAGGGATGTGGGTGTGCTCGTGAGGCCGGTTCACAGCACGGAAGAGCAGTACGCCCACCATGATGATCAGCGCCCAGAACACGACCATGCTGGCGGACATCGCGAACCAGCCCCATCCGCTGACGTCGTGGCCGTACCAGAACATCGCCATTCACCTGCTTCGGGTCGTTCGGCGATCGGGTGCGGACGCCGAGGTCCGGCGCCCTCACGGAGCTTCTGCCCTTGCATTCATCGTGCCTCTGTCGGGGCCGATATGCAGGGGTCGGACGGCCCCGAGCGGGCGGGCCGTTCAGCCCCTACCAGGCAGGGGTAGCCGGGCGGAGACTTGAAGGAGCGAGCTGAAAGGGGCGCGCTGCCATGGGTGCCATTGATGTCGTCGTTGTCCTGGCCGCCGCAGGACTGATCGCCGCCCTGGGCTGGTTCTTCTTCGGCCCTCGCCGTGCGGGTGCCGCCCGGGTGGAAGGCGGAGTGCAGCGGGTGGAGGTGACGGTACGGGGCGGCTACAGCCCCAGCCTCATCAAGGTCCGCCAGGGCACGCCGGTGGAGCTCGTCTTCGATCGGCAGGAGTCCGGGGAGTGCACCTCCCGGGTGGTCTTCCCTGAGCTCAAGGTCGGCGCCGGACTACCCGCCCACACACGAACCACGGTCCGGCTCACCCCGGACCGGCCGGGATCCTTCGGCTTCGCCTGCGGCATGAACATGATCCACGGCACCCTGCTCGTCGAGCCCGCCGACGGCCCCTCGACAGCCCCTCCGGCCTCCCCCGACGGCCATGACACCGCCGCCGCGCACGCAGCTTCGGCGGGCGGCGAGGAAACGGGGTCCGCCGAGGCGGAGGCCGCAGACGCCGCCGAGCGGCAGGCGGAGATCAAAGACCTGACCCGCCGGGTGGCCGTAGGGACGGTACTCACCGCCCCGGTGCTGTTCGCCGTGATGGCGCACGAACTCTTCGGCGCCGACTGGATACCCGCCTGGATGCTCAACCACTGGCTGCAACTGGCGCTGATCACCCCGGTGATGCTCTACACCGGCCGGCCCATCCATGTGACCGGCTGGCTGACCCTGCGCCACCGCGCCGCCGACATGAACAGCCTCATCACCCTCGGCACCACCGCCGCCTACGGCTACAGTCTCCTGGTCACCCTCGCCCCCAGTCTGCTGCCCGAGGACGTGCGCGAGGTCTACTTCGAGGCCGTCGGCGTCATCCTCACCCTGATCCTGCTCGGACGGTTGCTGGAGGCCCGCGCGAAGGCCGGCACCGGCGAGGCCATCCGCGCCCTGCTGGGCCTGCAGGCCCGCACCGCCCGCGTCATACGCGACGGAACCGAGACCGAGATCCCCGTCGAGGACGTGGCCGTCGGCGACGAGGTAGTCATCCGGCCCGGCGAGAAGATCCCCGTCGACGCCGAGGTCCTCTCCGGCTCCTCCGCGCTCGACGAGTCCATGGTCACCGGCGAGCCCATGCCCGTCACCAAGCACGCCGGGGACACGGTCATCGGGGCCACCGTCAACGGCACCGGATCCCTGCGCGTGCGGGCGGCCAAGGTCGGCGCCGACACCATGCTGGCCCAGATCATCCGCCTCGTTCAGCAGGCCCAGGCGTCCAAGGCCCCCATCCAACGGCTCGCCGACGCGGTCTCGGCGTACTTCGTGCCCGCGGTGATCGCCATCGCGATCGGCACCTTTGCCCTGTGGTTCACCGTGGGCCCCTCCCCCGCGCTGACCTTGGCCCTGGTCTCCGCGGTCGCGGTCCTGATCATCGCCTGCCCGTGCGCCCTCGGGCTGGCCACCCCGCTGTCGGTGATGGTCGGCACCGGCAAGGGCGCCCAGGCCGGCATCCTGATCCGCTCCGCCGAGGCCCTGGAGACCGCGCACAAGCTGGACACCGTGGTGCTGGACAAGACCGGCACCGTCACCGAAGGTGAACCCGTCCTGACCGACGTCCACCCGGCCGACGGCATCGACGAAACGCAGATGCTGCGGCTGGTGGCGGCAGCCGAGGCCGACAGCGAGCATCCGCTGGCGCAGGCCATCGTTACGGGCACCCGCGACCGCGGCCTGTCGTGGCCGGCCGCGACCGGCTTCGACTCAGTCACCGGCAAAGGCGTCCAGGCCACCGTGGACGGGCACGCCGTCCTGGTCGGCACCGCCCGGCTGTTGGGGGACGTCGGCATCGACACCACCCTGCTGGCGCCCGTCGCCTCCGACCTGTCGGCCCAGGGCAAGACCCCTGTCCTGGCTGCAATCGACGGGCGGCCCGCCGGGGTGCTCGCGGTCGCCGACACCGTCAAGGACGACTCCGCCGCCGCCATCACCGCCCTCAAGCGCCTGGGCGTCGAGGTCGTCATCATCACCGGCGACAACGCACGCACCGCCGCCGCGATCGCCGCCCAGGTCGGCGTCACCCGCGTACTGGCCGAGGTGCTCCCGGAGCACAAGGCGGACGAGATCCGCCGTCTGCAGGGCGAAGGCCGCACCGTCGGCATGGTCGGCGACGGCATCAACGACGCCCCGGCCCTGGCCGCCGCCGATGTCGGCCTCGCGATCGGCACCGGCACCGACGTAGCCATCGAGGCCGCCGACATCACCCTCATCTCCGGCTCCCTGACCGGCGTCGTCACCGCCATCCGGCTGTCCCGGGCCACCATGCGCAACATCCGGCAGAACCTGTTCTTCGCCCTGGTCTACAACGCCGTCGGCATCCCGCTCGCCGCCGGCGCCCTCTACCCGCTGTGGGGCATCCGGCTCAGCCCCATCATCGCCGCCGCCGCGATGGCCCTGTCCTCCCTGTCCGTCGTGACCAACGCCTCCCGCCTGCGCCGCTGGCACACCAGCCCGCTGCCACCCACCACACCGGAATCCGTCACACCCCGGGTGGAGTCCGCAGCCAACCGGGTCACGGCCCACCCCGCCGCGGCCGATGTCGGGCGACAGCCGCACCACGCGCCGGAGTCCGGCACCGGCCACGAGCACCCTCCAGGCGCGGCAGCTATGACTGTGGACCCGGTGTGCGGCATGCATCTGGACCCGGCCACCGCCGCCGCACGACGCGACACCGCACCCGGCAGCTACTTCTTCTGCTCCGCGCACTGCGCGGCCACCTTCGACGCCGACCCGGGCCGCTACCCCGCAGCGGCAGCAGACGGGACAAACGAGGGAGGGCACACCCGATGACCACCCTCCCCGACCACGCTCACACCGCGGATCCGGTACCGAGCGCGGCCCCGCGCGGCTACGCCGCGGCCACAAGGACGACCACCTGTCCCGGCTGCACAAGGTCGAAGGCCAGGTACGCGGTATCACCCGCATGGTCGGCGAGGACCGGTACTGCATCGGCATCCTCACCCAGATCAGCGCCGTCACCCGCGCCCTGCAAGAGGTCACCCTCGGCCTGCTCGACGACCACGTTCGGCACTGCGTCCACAGCGCGGTTCGCGCCGATGAGGCCGAAGGCGACGCCAAGCTCGACGAACTCACCCTCGCTCTGCGCCGCACGCTGCGGCTGTGACCGCCTCGGCGGCATCAAGGGTCGACAAAACCCCGCGGGGGTATATTGGGCGGACGGCGAGCCCCCGTCGACTGGGCTCGCAGAAGGCAAGCTCGGGTGGAGGCGATGGCGATGGTGACAGGCCGCGCCAGTGCTGTCTGCTGGGCCCACGGCGCCGTCATCGCCCTGCTTGCCGCGCTGGCCGTGCTGATCCACCACGAGACGGCCGCGATCACCGCCCCCCGGGTGCAACACGCCACACCTTCGACGCAGGCCGGGCACGCCATGCCCGGCATGGCGTCCTCGTCCGCTGCCGCCGTCCCGCAGGGCCCCGCCGCCGACCACACGGACACGCTCGACGCACCTGCCCCCTCGCACGGCGTCGACGGCAGCGCCTGCGCCGATCCCGGCATGCAGCACTGCACCACCGCGAGCGTCGACACGGTCAAGCTCGCCCCGCCGCCGCAGCGCGATGGCCGGCAGGCGGCGAGCGCGTACCAGGCCAAGCCCGGACGGTTGCCCGCAGGGACGATCAGCCGCGCGCCACCCGACCTGTCGGTCCTCTCCCAGCTGCGCATCTAGGCCGCGCCCGCGGCACCCGTGTGCCGTCTCCGCCTCGACCACATGCAGCTTGACCCCAGAGGACTCCATCGTGAACAGCATCAACCGCCGCGCTGTCCTGCTCGCCGGACTCGGCGCCGCCAGCGCGGGCGCGCTCGCCGCCTGCACCAACTCCACCAGTACCGCCCCCACCCTGGTCAGCCCCTCCGGCTCCGCCGTCGCCGCCGCAGAGAAGAAGCGGACCGGCACCGGCAGGCAGCACAAAATCACACTCACCGCAGCGCCCGCCACGGTCGACCTCGGTGGCGGCGTCAGGGCCAAGACCTGGACCTTCGACGGCCGCGCGCCCGGCAAGGAGGTCCGGCTCTCCGCCGGAGACACCCTGGCCGCCGAACTCGCCAACCAGCTGCCGGGCAGGACCACCACCTCGATCCACTGGCACGGCATCGCCCTGCGCAACGACATGGACGGCGCACC
>NZ_JAVFVX010000480.1:0-365 GCF_033441795.1 Streptomyces sp. ADMS
CGACACCGGTGGCCTGGATGGTCTTGGCGTTGGGCACCTGCTCGGCCGGGTCGTCCAGGCCCGGCACGGAGACCGTTCCCTTATCGCCGCCGTCCAGGATCGCCTTCACCTGAGCGGCAACGGCCGAGGTATCCACAGCCTGTGTACCGCCGCCTGTCGAGCAGGAGGCCGAAGCACTCCCGGCCGCGATACCGAGGATCGGAACGGCCAGCAGCAGCGGACCGGAGGCGAAGAGACCGACGACGGCTCCGGTGGTCTTCTTCATCGCCGTCGCCGTTCGCCGGGGCGGACAGCCCGGCTGGGCAACGGGGTTGGGTCAGGGCGTGGGCGTATCAGGGCGTGCTGCATCGCAGCGGCTCCTCGGG
>NZ_JAVFVX010000481.1:0-363 GCF_033441795.1 Streptomyces sp. ADMS
ACGAATCGTCCAGGAGCACCATCGAGGCCGCCTCCCGGGCCACGTCGGTGCCCGAAGCCCCCATCGCCACGCCGATGTCGGCGTGCTTGAGTGCCGGGGCATCGTTGGCCCCGTCCCCGGTGACCGCCACGACCTCGCCCCGTCGCTGGAAGGCGGTGACCACGCGCATCTTGTGCTCCGGGCTGACCCGGCACAGCAACAGCTCGGACGGTTGGCCGAGCAGAGTGTCGAGTGCCTCCTCGTCCATCGCGTCGAGCCGGGAGCCCGTCACCACGACCGGATCCGGCCCCCGTACGATGCCGACCCGACGGGCCACGGCCTCCCCGGTGAGCGGGTGGTCGCCGGTGACCATGACGATCCGGA
>NZ_JAVFVX010000482.1:0-362 GCF_033441795.1 Streptomyces sp. ADMS
CGACACCGGTGGCCTGGATGGTCTTGGCGTTGGGCACCTGCTCGGCCGGGTCGTCAAGGCCCGGCACGGAGAGCGTGCCCTTGCCGCCGCCGTCCAGGATCGCCTTCACCTGAGTGGCGACGGCCGAGGTATCCACAGCCTGTGCACCGCCGGTCGAGCAGGAGGCCGAGGCACTCCCGGCCGCGATACCGAGGATCGGAACGGCCAGCAGCAGTGGACCGGTGGCGACGAGGCCGACGACGGTTCCGGTGGTCTTCTTCATCGCCGCTGCCGTTCGCCGGGGCGGACAGCCCGGCCGGGCAACGGAGTTGGGTCAGGGCGTGGGCGTATCAGGGCGTGCTGCATCGCAGCGGCTCCTCGGG
>NZ_JAVFVX010000483.1:0-357 GCF_033441795.1 Streptomyces sp. ADMS
GCCCTTTAAGTCCTAGTAAGTTCCTCGCCAGGTTGGTGTGGTCTCGTCCGTTATGCGCTTAGCGAGGTTGTCGATCGAGGCGACATGGATCATGGCTTCGGAGCTGACGGGGAGGGTCTCGTAGTCGCGGGCGAGCCGGCGGTGCATCATGATCCAACCGATACTTCGTTCCACTACCCAGCGCCTTTTCAGGACGTGAAAGCCGCGGGTCCCAGGGTTTTTGTCGACGACTTCGACGTCGATTCCGAGGTTCGCGCCGTGCTCCACGACGGCCTTCTTGAAGCCGGTGTCGACCCAGCTCTTGGTGATGGTTGGGTACGTGTTTTTCGCCTGGTCGAGGAGGCGTATCCCCAGTGC